>JASHUE010000088.1:0-3849 GCA_030040195.1 Streptosporangiaceae bacterium
GATCGCGTCACGAGCGTCGCAGCGGGCGAGCTGACCGCCGCCGCGGTCGAGACCGCGGCCCGCCGCTGCGGCCGACTCGTCCCCGAAGACCTAGCCGGCCGGCTGCGGGCCGCGGCGCAGGGCCTCGAGCTCGCGCTTGGCGACTGCGAGCCCGGCCGGATGGACGTCCTGCCGGACCAGCTGGAGACGGCGCTGACCATCGTGAGAGACGGCGCCGTCGCCTGCGCGGCGGACCTGCGCAGCCACACCGGCGGTGAGGAGGATGGCGACCGCCTGGCGGTGGCCAGGGTAGCGACCGTGGCCCTGGAGGAGGTGGCGGAGAACGCCGCGCGGCTGGTCGCCTCGTTCGGCACCGACATCGCGGCGCGGCCGGAGGTCGTATGGCTGGAGCGCCCTTTCACCGACGACTCCTCGCGTCCCGATACGCTGCGGGTCGCGCCGCTCGAGGTCGCCGGGCTGCTCGCGGAACGACTGTTCCGGCCTCGCACCGTGGTGCTGACCTCGGCGACCCTGACCCTTGGCGGTTCGTTCGAGCCGCTGGCCAGGCAGTGGGGCCTGCCGCAGCCAGGCGAGCCGGGCACGGAGCGCGAGTCCGGGTCGTCCGCTTCGGGGCCTGGGCCATCAGGTGAGGGCTGCGCGGCGGAGGCTAACGGGCTCGACTGGACCGGTCTCGATGTGGGTTCGCCATTCGATCACCGCCGCAGCGCGATTCTGTACGTAGCGCGGCACCTGCCGCAGCCCGGCCGGGACGGCCTGCCGGATGCCTATCTGGCCGAGCTGCGCGAGTTGATCGAGGCCGCGGGTGGCCGGACGCTCGGGCTCTTTTCCTCGATGCGCGCGGCTAGGCAGGCTGCGGACGCGCTGCGCGACCAGATCGGCGTGCCGCTGCTCTGCCAGGGTGATGACTCGACCGCGCTGCTGGTCACCAAGTTCGCCGAGGACGAGGCGAGCTGCCTGTTCGGGACGCTGTCGCTGTGGCAGGGCGTGGACGTCCCCGGCCGGTCGCTGCAGCTCGTGGTCATCGACCGGATACCGTTCCCGCGGCCCGACGACCCGCTCGCTTCCGCCCGGCAGCGGGCGGTCGCGGCCCGCGGCGGCAACGGATTCATGGCGGTGGCGGCGTCCCAGGCCGCGCTGCTCCTTGCGCAGGGGACCGGCAGGCTGCTGCGGACGGTCGACGACCGGGGCGTGGTCGCGATCCTGGACCCGCGGCTTGCGACGGCGCGGTACAGCGGGTTTCTGCGGGCTTCGCTGCCGCCGTACTGGAGCACCTACGATCCGCAGATCGTGCGCAGCGCCTTGCGCCGGCTGGCCGCCAGCCCGGCGTAGTCGTGGAGCGGCCGCCGGGCGCCGGCCGCTCCGCGCGCTGCCACCGGCGCCAGCCCACGGTCCGGCTGAGGGATCAGTGCCGCATGGTCGGGCGCGCCTGAGCGAACACCCACCGGTTGCCCTCCAGATCGGCGGCCTCGTATGCGCGGTAGCCGAGCTGGCGGATCGGGGAGACGATCGTCGCGCCGCGGCTGCGGGCGTGCTCGAGGTGAGCGTCGAGGTCGTCGACGAACACCCAGGGCACATGGGTCACGGGCGCGCCCTCGGGGCGGTCGCCGGCGAGGGGGAACAGCATGACCGAGCAGTCGCCGACCTTGAACTCGATCCAGCTGTGCTCGTACTCGTCGCCGCCCAACTCGTCGGCCGGCCCGAAGCCGAACGCGTCCGCCAGCCAGGTCGCGGCCGAGCTTGGCTTGGCGTAGTAGAGTGCCAGCCCGAGCCGGTTCGTGTCGGCCGGCTCGCGGCCGGCCGAGTCGCGGCGGGCCACCCACGAGCCGAGCCAGCGGGGGACCACGCGGACCCACGCGGTGCCGCCCTCGTCGCGACCGCCGGCCGGGATCGTGGCAGTCACGGTCACGGTGGTGGCGCCCTCGGCCGGCAGGAAGCGGACCTCGACCGTCACGTCATCAACGCCGCTGTCCCAGGCCAGCAGCTCACCGGGCTGCCAGGCGGTAATCCGCCCGAGCACGAGGGCATCGCTGCCGTCTTCGCTATACAGCTCGAGCAGGCGTCCGCCGACACCCGGCTCGCACCGCATGCCGATGGCCCTGGCTCCGTCGTAGAAATTGATTGGCCCGCGCACCCACCAGAGGTCAATCTCGTCGGTGAAAACGGAGAACGCGGTCTGCGGGTCGACCCCGACAGTTACCTCGGAAGAGACAGTGCGAGAACCGGCATCCTGGGTCGTCATGGTTTCGTCTCCTCTACGTGCCGCTTGAATGAGGCGAGTTGCTCGTCCCAGTGGGCTTGCAGCTGGTCGAGCCACGCCTGCAGCGACGCAAGCGATCGCGGCCTGAGTCTGAAGTAGCGCATCCGCGCGTCCCGGGAAGTTCGCTCATCGGTGATGACGCCGGCTCGGAGCAGCACCTTAAGGTGCCTGCTCATCGCGGGGGACGACATGCCGACTGCCGCCGCAAGCTCGCCGGCCCGCCGCGGCGCGGTGCCCAGCAACTGGACGACCTCACGCCGGGCCGGATCCGCGAGGGCGGCGAACAGCGCCGCCACGTCGGGGTAGGTGGCCGCCATGGCCGTCGCTTGCTTGCTCACAGTCATAATAGTTAATGCGAAGATTAGATATTGTCAAGCCAGTACGCGAACTGGCGGGTGATGCCACCGGACCGGGATCGACAGGGACGAGCCGAGTCTCGGCTTTCATGGCCTCGTTCGGCCTGATCGCGGCCGACCGGACCCACAGGCCAAGCGCGGATGTGATCGCCCGCGATGCCGGGGGGTGACGCGTATGCCGCTCGCAGAGCGCCGGAGTCCCATGCTGTCGAGGCTCGCAGAGCGCCGGAGTCCGACGCCATGCTGTCGAATACGGATCCCGCAAGACGGGCCGTCGGTCAGCTGTCGCATCCGATGCCGAGACTTTGCGTTGCCTTCGCGCTGGCTGGCAGTACCTGGCGCACAGCCCGGATCAGCGCGCAGGTCGCGTCTCGCCGCCAGCTGGTGGTTCCGGCAACCGTCACCGTCACCGCTGCGCTGCATCTGTAGCCGTTGACGACTGCCCTTGATCTTGTGGCCGAAGGGGAACCAAAGACGATCCGATACATCAGCCCTGCTGGCTCATGGCAGTCCAGCTCAGAAGGTGCCGCAGACTGCAGCCTGGTTACCAACCAGGCCAGTCGGCTGACCTCCGGTCCGGTTATCCGCACGGTAACGGGACGAGCGAAGGGCTGGGTGATCATCGGACCGAGCGCGCCCGGCGACGCAAAGCCAGTGACCTCGGCGACCAGCCCTCCCGACGTGAGGTACTGCGGCGTTGCGGCTGACGATGAGCACCCGGCCAGGCCGAGCGCAGCCGCGAGGAGCGCCACCGCAACCGACCGCAACCTCCTCATATCACTAGGACGGAACATTCCCCGGCACGGTTGCAGTTTGGTCCGCCGTGATCAGGGTCGGCTAGCCCCGCCCCGGCCCGACGATCGAGGGTCAGCGTGCCCGGCCTGGCCGCGTGTTTCTTCGGTAAATGCTGTCGTCCTAAATGCGGTGAACCCTTGACAACGTCCGGTCTGCCCGTGAAAGGTAGCGGGTTAGATGCGTTAGGAAACTTTCCTAATTAGCACGACACCGCCGGGCGACCCATGCCGGCTCGGGGCGGCCGCGGAGAGGAAGTCGCATGCTGCGGATGCGTTTGCTTGCCGGGCTGGGTGCAGTGGCCTGTGCGGCCGGGATGACGGTGGCAGTCAGCGGATCGGCCGCGGCGGCGGAGCAGGGAACGGCCGCAGCCCGACCACAGGCGGCGATGACCGCGCGCGGAACTGCGACCGGTGCGGCGTCGTCTCGCGCGGCGTTGGCTGG
>JASHUE010000838.1:0-3011 GCA_030040195.1 Streptosporangiaceae bacterium
GAAGACGGCCGCGGGCCGGCAACCGAACTGCGCCCGGCGGTGCCGGCGCACTTTGGCGTCGCGACGGTGGAAGACGTCGTTGTCGGCCTGTATCTCGGCACGATCGGGCACGACCAGCTGCACGGCCTGGTCCCGGTGCTGTTCAAGGTGGCCAGCAACGGCGATGAGGTTGCGAAGTCGGTCGTGCTGCGGCAGGCCGACGAGATCTGCGTAATGGCGACGGTGGCCGCCCGCAGGCTGGGCCTGACCGATCAGCCTGAGGGATCCCACTACCCGGTACCGGTCGTGCTGGGCGGAAGCCTGCTGACCGCGCGCGATCCGCTGCTGACCGGGGCGATCCGCCGGCAGCTTGCTGAGACCATCCCGGGTGCCGACGTCCGCATCGTCGATGTGCCGCCGATTGCCGGCGCCGCGCTCCTCGGCCTCGATCACGTGGGCGCGCCGCCGGCGGCCGCGGCCCGGTTGCGCGAGTCCGCCGCCGCGACCTGGTAGCTCGGCGTGCGCAGCCCCGGCCATACCCCGCCAAGATCACCTTGTTTTCAGAGTGGAATAGTAGATAATCTGGAGACATCCGGGCCAACGCGAGCAGGTGAGGAGTTGCATGCCAGGCGACGATCGCGAACTGCATCTGGCGGTCGCGCTTGACGGTGCCGGATGGCATCCGGCCGCGTGGCGCGAGCCGGACGCGCGGCCGGATGAGCTGTTCACCGCCCGGTACTGGGCCGATCTGGTGACCGAGAGCGAGCACGGGCTGCTGGATTTCGTCACGCTCGAGGACTCGCTCGGTCAGCAGCGACCCCGCTTCCCCACGCTGATCCAGGGAAGGCTGGACGCGGTCCTCACCGCGGCCAGGGTCGCACCGCTGACGCACCATATCGGGCTGGTCCCGACCGCGATCGTCACCCACACCGAGCCGTTCCACTTGTCCAAGGCGATCGCCACCCTCGACTACGTCTGCCGCGGGCGGGCCGGGGTACGGGTGCAGGTTTCCGCCAGCCCCGAGCACGCGGCCCACTTCGGCCGCCGCACGATCGCGCCCGGAGATGACCAGGCCACCCAGCAACTCCGAGCCGATCTATTGGCGGAGGCAGCGGACTACGTCGAGGTAATGCGCCGACTCTGGGACAGCTGGGAGGACGACGCCGAGATCCGCGACACCGCGACCGGCCGGTTCGTGGACCGGGGCAAGCTGCACTACATCGATTTCAAGGGCCGCTGGTTCAGCGTCAAAGGCCCGTCGATCACTCCGCGGCCGCCGCAGGGCCAGCCGATCGTGGCCGCGCTCGCGCACCGCGACGTGGCCTATGAGCTGGCTGGGCGCGCAGCCGACGTGGTCTTCGTCACCCCGCGCGACGCCGGACACGCGGCCGGGCTGGTGCGCCGCATTGAGGATGCCCGGCGCGATGCCGGCCGCCTGGCCGAGCCCGTGCTCGTCTTCGGTGACCTGCTCGTGTACCTGGATCCGACGCCCGGCGGCGCGGCGGACCGGCGGGCCCGGCTCGACGACCGGGCCGGGGAGCAGTACGCCAGCGACGCCCTGACTTTCACGGGGACGCCCGGGCAACTGGCCGACCTGCTGCTGGACTGGCGGGCAGCCGGCCTGGCCGGCTTCCGGCTGCGGCCTGCGGCCGTTCCCCACGATCTCACTCAGATCACCCGAGCGCTCGTACCCGAGTTGCAGCGACGCGGGCAGTTCCGCCGGGAGTATCAGTCAATTTCGCTCCGCGGTCACCTTGGCCTGGCCAGGCCAGCCAGCCGTTACGCCGCCTGACGCATGCGAGGAGAACCGTCAGTGACCGCCCGCCCGCTCAAGCCGATTCACCTGGCCGCCCATTTCCCCGGCGTCAACAACACGACGGTGTGGAGCGACCCACGCGCGGGCAGTCACATCGACTTCAGCTCGTTTGCTCACTTCGCTCAGACCGCGGAACGAGCCAAGTTCGACTTCATGTTCCTCGCCGAGGGGCTGCGCCTGAGGGAGCAGAACGGCCAGATCTACGACCTGGACGTCGTCGGCCGGCCGGACACGTTCACGATACTGGCGGCCCTGGCGGCAGTGACCGACCGGCTTGGGCTGGCGGGCACGATCAACTCGACGTTCAACGAGCCGTACGAGGTCGCCCGCCAGTTCGCCTCGCTCGACCATCTGTCCGGCGGGCGGGCGGCCTGGAACGTCGTCACGTCGTGGGACGCGTTCACCGGCGAGAACTTCCGCCGCGGCGGCTTCCTGCCGCAGGAGCAGCGCTACGAGCGAGCCCGCACGTTCGTGCACACCACCTGGGAGCTGTTCGACTCCTGGCGCGGCGACGAGATCACCGCCGACAAGGATGCGGGCGTGTTCCTGGCCGATCCGGACGCCGGCCAGTTCGAGCATCACGACGCGCACTTCGACATTGCCGGACGGTTCAACGTTCCGCGCAGCCCGCAGGGCCGGCCGGTGATCTTCCAGGCCGGCGACTCCGATGAGGGGCGGGAGTTCGCCGCCGCCGACGCGGACGCAATCTTCAGCCGGCATTCGACGCTGGAGGCGGGTCAGGCCTTCTATGCCGACGTGAAGGGGAGGCTGGCCCGGCACGGCCGTCGGCCCGAGGAGTTGCTCATCCTGCCGGCGGCGACATTCGTGCTGGCCGACACCGACGCGGAGGCGCGCGACCTGGCCCGCGAGGTCCGGCTACAGCAGGTGAGCGGGCCGACGGCGATCGCGTTCCTTGAGCAGGTCTGGAACCGGGACCTGTCCGGCTACGACCCGGACGGCCCGCTGCCCGACATCGACCCGGATCCGGGCGAGCACACGATCGCGCGCGGCCGGGCGAGCGTGCGCATGTACCGTGACCCCGTTGCGACAGCCACGCAATGGCGGGAACGAGCAGCGGCCCAGAACCTGTCGATCCGACAGCTGATCATCGAAGTCACCGGCCGCCAGTCGTTCATCGGATCGGCCGCCACCATCGCGAGAACGATCAACGACTTCGTGCAGGCCGACGCCAGCGACGGGTTCATCCTGGTGCCGC
>JASHUE010000839.1:0-3226 GCA_030040195.1 Streptosporangiaceae bacterium
GGCCCGGCTGGGCGCGGCTGCCTACGTCGGCGACACGCCGGCAGACATGCAGGCGGCCCGGCGTGCGGCTGCCCTGGCGGTCGGGGTGCCGACCGGATCTTTCGATGCCAGCCAGCTGGCCGGGGCGGGCGCCGACGTCGTGCTGAACTCCCTGCTGGAGTTCCCGTCCTGGTACTCCCGGTTTCGCGCCGGCCCGCCGTCGCATGGCGGGGCAGGACCCGAGCAGGGCGGCTCGGCGCGAGAGGATGGGCCGGGGCAACGATGACGGAGGGGACCTGCGCCGATGGCCACTGACATTCTGGGGCTTGCCGACAAGCTCTGGCGCGGTGAGGAGTCGACGAGCGAGCACCATCCGGTCAGGCACCTGGGCGGCCTGGCGGAGATCTGCGATGACGTGGCGTTCGTGCCGGCCCTCGCCAACGTCACCGCCATCCGGACGAGCGACGGGCTCGTGCTGGTCGACACCGGCAGCTCGATCGCCGCGCGGGCGATCCACGACGACGTGCGCCGCTGGACCGATCAGCGGCTGAATACCGCGATCTACTCGCACGGCCACATCGACCACGTTTTCGGCGTACCGGTCTGGGAGAGCGAGGCGCGGGACAACGCCTGGCCCGAGCCGGTTGTCGTGGCGCATGAGGCCGTTCCGGGACGCTTCGAGCGCTACCTCATGACGACGGGTTACAACGAGATCATTAACCAGCGCCAGTTCAGCGCCCCGGGGTTGCGCTGGCCGACGGACTATCGCTACCCCGACCGCACCTACCGCGAGGAGTTGAGCTTCGAGGCAGGCGGCACGACGTTCGCGCTGCGGCACGAGAAGGGCGAGACCGACGATCATACCGTGACCTGGCTGGCCGACCGGAAGGTGCTGTGCTGCGGCGACCTGTTCATCTGGGCCACGCCCAATGCCGGCAATCCGCAGAAAGTGCAGCGCTACCCGCTGGAATGGGCGCAAGCGCTGCGCCGGATGCGGGCGCTCGGGCCCGAGTACCTGCTGCCGGGCCACGGGCTTCCGGTAATAGGGGCGGAACGGGTCTCGACCGCGCTAGCCGACACCGCCGAGTTGCTGGAATCCCTGGTCAGCCAGACGCTTGAGGTCATGAACGGCGGCGGCCGCCTGGATGAGGCGATCCACACGGTGAAGGTCCCCGGACACCTCGCCGACCGGCCGTTCCTCCAGCCGGTCTACGACGAGCCAGAGTTCATCGTCAGGACCGTGTGGCGACTGTATGGAGGCTGGTGGGACGGCAACCCGGCGACACTCAAGCCAGCCAGGGAGCGCGTGCTGGCCGCGGAGCTAGCGAGCCTGGCCGGCGGCGCGGAGGCGCTCTCCGTCCGGGCGACCGACCTCGCCGAGGCGGCCCTGGCCGGCCCGGAGGACGCCGCCGAGGAGGGACTGCGGCTCGCCGGTCACCTCATCGAGCTCGCCTGGCTTGCGGACCCCGACGATCCGGCCGTCGCGCGGGGCCGCCATCACGTGTTCAGCACGAGGGCGGACCGGGCAACATCCACCATGGCCAGGGGAGTGTTCCGGTGGGCTGCCAGCGAGTCGCTTCCCGAGCCGGTCCCGCCTGCCCATCCGGCTTGACCAGCCGTAAGGGAATTGCTGACGGGGCATAGCGTGGTGGACAGTGACCGCACCGACACCTGGAGAGCGACCATGACGGAAATGCCGGGTATCGACCCGGTCGTCCCGCCGAGCGGGACTGGCTGCGTGGAGTGTGACGAAGCGGGCGGGTGGTGGCTGCACCTGCGCCGGTGCGCAGAGTGCGGGCACATCGGCTGCTGCGACACCTCGCCGATGCAGCACGCCTCGGCGCACGCTGCGGATTCCCGGCACCCGGTGATCCGCAGCTTCGAGCCGGGCGAGGAATGGTTCTGGAATTACGACACCGAGGAGTTCTACGAGGGCGGTCCCGCGCTGGCCGCACCGCAGCATCATCCGCTCGACCAGCCAGTGCCGGGCCCGGCCGGCCGGGTGCCCAACGACTGGCGGGCGCACCTGCACTAGCTGACAAGACGGCGGACGGCCGCTAGTCGGCGGGCTGAACGGCGATCGGGCCGGGATCGGCGTCGGTGCCCGCGACCGCGGCACCCGCCATTGCGGGAGCCGGGTAGGTCCAGCCATACCCGCTCTCGCCGTGCTCGGCGGCGTCCAGGCCTGCTTCCTCCTCCGCCTCCGTGACTTTCAGCCCGACTAGTTTGTCGGTCACGAGCAGGATGAGCCAGGTCATGACGAACGGGTAGACGACGCCAGCGACCGCAAGCACGGCCTGGCGGCCAAGCTGAACCAGGCCGCCAGCCTCACCGGCAGCGTTGACCGCGAGGCTGGCGAACACGCCGGTCAGGACCACGCCGATCATGCCGCCGACCATGTGCACGCCGACCACGTCCAGCGAGTCATCGTAGTGCAGCACGTCCTTGAGGTTCACGGCGAAGTAGCACAGCGAGCCGGCCGCCGCGCCGATGATGATCGCGGCCCACGGCGGAACGAATCCGGACGCGGGCGTGATGGCCGCGAGGCCCGCGACGGTGCCAGCCGCGATGCCGACCCCGGACGGCTTCTTCATCCGCCACCACTCACAGCCCATCCAGGCGAGCATCGCGGCCGATGCGCCGAGCTGCGTGTTCACCAGGGCGTACGCGGCGACGCCCCCGGCCGAGGTGGCGCTTCCGGCGTTGAAGCCGAACCAGCCGAACCAGAGGATCCCGGCGCCGAGCAGCACCAACGGCACGTTGTGCGGCCGGTCGAGCCGCTTGGTTCGCTTCAGGTAGAACGCGGTGGCCAGCGCGGCTGCTCCGGCCAGTTCGTGCACCACCGAGCCGCCCGCGAAGTCGATTGCATGCAATCCGCCGGAGCCGAGGATGCCACCGCCCCAGACCGCGTGCGCGAACGGGCAGTAGACGATGAGGGACCAAAGGCCGATGAAGACCAGGTAGCCCCGGAAGCGCATTCGCTCGCAGAATGCCCCCGCAATCAGCGCCGGGGTAATGACAGCGAACTTCATCTGGAACGCCATGTAGACAAGAGCCGGGATCGTCGGCGCAAAGTGCGTCGGATTCACCCCGACGCCGCGCAGCAGCACGTTGGACAGGCTCCCGATTACACCGGCGTGATCGTTGCCGAACGCCAGGGAGTAGCCGAGGATGACCCACAACAGGCTGACCAGGCCGATCGCGACAAAGGACTGCACCATGGTCGCGACGACGTTCTTGGCTCCGA
>JASHUE010000840.1:0-4234 GCA_030040195.1 Streptosporangiaceae bacterium
CGCTATGGCATCCCAGCGTAGGAATGCAGGCCGGTAATCCAGAGATTGACCCCGATCAGGTTGAACATCAGGCAGCCGAAGGCCAGGAGCTGGATCCACGCGGCCCGGCGACCGCGCCAGCCGGCGGTGGCCCTCGCGTGCAGGAACATGGCGTAGACGACCCACGTGATGAACGACCAGGTCTCCTTCGGATCCCAGCCCCAGTACCGGCCCCAAGCGTGGTCGGCCCAGATGGCGCCAGCCATGACTCCGAACGTCCAGACCGGGAAGCCGAACAGGACGCTGCGGTACGACAGCCGGTCCAGGATCGCCGGCCTGGGCAGGTGCTCCAGGATCCCGGCGCTCCATGAGGGCTGGCCCGCGGCGATGCGCCGCTGGCTGCGGTCAGCGAGCAGGTACAGGGTCGTGACGACGGCGCCGAAGATGAACAGGCCGCACGCGATGATCATCGCGGTCACGTGGATCGCGATCCAGTACGACTGCAGGGCCGGGACCAGCGACCCGGCCGGGGTGTAGATCAAGGTCAGGTCGATGCCGAGGGTAAGCACCACCGGGAGCAGCACGAACAGGCCCATGTAGTAGGCCCGGTACCTCACCGAGGCGGCGACGAGCACAAGCACGGCCATGCACGTGATCGCCGCGAGGAACTCGTACATGTTGCCCCACGGGACGCGGTGCTCGGCCAGGCCCCTGGCGAGGATCGCGAGCACGTGGCACAGCAGGCCGATGCACGTTAGCCCGAATGCCGTCCGCAGCCAGAGGCCGGTCGGCCAGCGGCTCGTCGTGGTGGGCGGGTCCGCGTCCGCCGGAACCGTGATCGGCACCTGCACCGGCGGGCCGCCCGCGCCGACCGCCACGAGCGCTGGTGCCTCGGCCACCACCCGCTGCCGGGCGAAGGCGAAGTCGCACGCGTAGGCAAACATCGCGAGGGCGTACAAGATCACGGTACTGAACAGGAGCGCGTTGCTCGTGTCAGCCAGCCCGGTGTTAACAGGCATCTATGCCTCACTCTCCTCACGGCCAGCCGACGCCGGGTCGGACCCGGCAGCGCGCGCCGGTGCGGTAACCGCAGATTTCTGGGGAACGGGGCCGTCGCCGCTGGCATCGTCGGCCGCCTCGTCATCTTCGCCGGGGCCGACGGCAGTGGTGTCCGGCAGCGCAGTGCCCTGGTGCAGCTCCAGGAATTGCCTGGCCAGGTCGGTGAACTCGGCTTCGAACCCGCCTGCGGCGTCCGAGCGGGCCAGGCCGCCCACCACCACCGCGGTGCCGCCGTCCGCCTGCGGCTGCACCCGTACGAATACGCGGCGCCGGCGGACCAAGAACGACAGGATCAGGCCGAGCAGCGCCAGGATTCCCGAGATGAGCGCGGGCAGCTGGCCGGGGTCGTAGGTGATCGCCAGGCTGACCCACTGGGTATAGCCGGTGAACGTCAGCGTTCCGTCGCCGTCCGGCAGCTTGATCGACTGGCCTGGCGCGAGCGGACGGGGCGTGACCGGCAGCTGGTGCAACCCCTTGGTATCCAGCTGGTACACCGACTGCGCCACCGGACTGTCCATGCCGAGATTGCCGGCGTAGGAGACGAGGCTCACCCGCGGGAACAGGGCGGCGGGGAAAGCTGACTGCAGCTCGCCGCCCACGTCCACCGCCGTCGGCAGGAAGATGCCGGCAAAGCCGAGCTGGGCTGGCTTGGCGTCAGGGACCTTGATGACGCCCTCGGAGGTCAGGCTCAGCTGGTCCACGGGGATGAACGGCACCGGGCCGTCGAACTGGACCCGGCCCGTTCCGTCGGTGATCTTGAACTCGGGTGCGTAGCCATGCCCGATGAGGTAGACGCTGACGCTGTCCACGACCAGCG
Source organism: Streptosporangiaceae bacterium (assembly GCA_030040195.1). GTDB lineage: Bacteria > Actinomycetota > Actinomycetes > Streptosporangiales > Streptosporangiaceae > JAJYUU01. The sequence goes on from JASHUE010000840.1 coordinate 1,856, forward strand.
GGTGATTGACCTGGAGCGTGTAATGCCGCAGCGGCGCCCCCGGAGCCGAACGGTAGGTGAGCGGGGCCGCGTAAGAGATCGGCTGGTCCATCTGCGGGCCCGACGTCACGTACTTGGCCGTGAAGCCCAGCAGGTTGATGGAGAACGGCTGCAGATCCGACGCGCCGACGAGCCGGCCCGGGTGGAACACGTCCAGGTCGGTGGGAGTGTTCGCGAACCCCTGTCCGACGATCAGGAGCCGGTTGGCCTTGTACCCCCAGATGCCGCCGATTCCGACCGAGAACAGCAGCGCCAGCAGAGCGATGTGGAAGATCAGGTTGCCGACTTCGCGCAGGTAGCCCTTTTCCGCTGACACCCACCCGTCGCCGGCGTGCAACCGGTAGCGCCGCCGGCTCAGGAGGGTGGAGGCGGCCTCCAGGGCTTGCTCGGGTTCCTGCTTGGTGACGTAGGTGGCGCTGAACGGCAGCCTGTTCAGGTTGCGGGGCGCCCGCGGCGGGCGCTGGCGCGCCTGCCCGACGAGCCGGACCGTCCGCGGCAGCACGCAGCCCGCCAGCGAGGCGAACAGCAGCAGGTAGATGGCAGCGAACCAGGGCGCCGAGAACACGTTGAACAACGACAGGTCGTTGAGGAGCGGGGCAAGGCCGGGGTGGGCGGTGTAGTACTGGCTCACCGCCGCCGGGTCGGTGCCCTCCTGCGGCAGCACAGAGCCGGGCACGCTCGCGAGCGCCAGCAGAAACAGCAGGATCAGCGCGGTCCGCATGGAGGTGAGCTGGCGCCACGTCCAGCGCAGCCAGCCCAGCACGCCCAGGCGCGGGCCAGCGGACGGCAAACCTGGCCGGGCCGTGTCGCTGAGATCCGGATCGGGAGGCAGCGTGGTCAGCGCGTCGTCTTCGGCCGTGGTCACGAGCGCTCCGCAGCGACGCTGTCCAGCAGGGCCTTCAGGCCGTTGTAGGTGACGCCGCCGATGATCCGCGCGGCTATCCGGCCACTCCGGTCGATGACGAGCGTCGAGGGGATGGCGGCAGGCGTGGCGGCACCCTGGAACTCCAGCGCGATCTGGTCATTCGGATCGTTGAAGCTCGGGTACGCGATGTTGAAGTCCTGCATGAACGCTAGCGCCGCATCCGGCTCGTCCCGGATGTCGACGCCGACGAAGCGGACGCCGCGGCCGGCCATCTGCCGGGCAAGCGTGCCCAGGGCCGGCGCCTCGTTCCGGCACGGCGCGCACCAGGATCCCCAGAAGTTGAGCACGATCACGTCCCCCCGGTAGGACGCCAGGCTCAGCGGCTTCCCGGTGAGTGACGTGCCGGACACCCTGGGCGCGACCGGACGGCTTCCTAGGGGGAAGAACGTGCTCGCGTAGCTCCCGCTGACGAAGTTCTGACCGCTGCTCAGCGGCGTGTTCTGCCCGATGGGCCCGCCGTCGCAGCCGGCGACAGCGAGCCCTGCGCCGACGAACACGGTGACCGCGATCGCCGGCGCGACGAGCGCCGCCCGGCCGGGAACGGTTAGCTGGCGGCGCCGCCCGCCACCCGCCAGGGGCCGCCGTGAGTCACCCGCGGCGCGGACGCCGCAGCGCGCGAGGCGTGGCAGGCGGGTCACTCGGAGATCTCCTACAGGCAGTAGTACCGGGCCTATTGTGCCCGATGAGTAACCGTGGCGAGGCAGCGGGCCGGCCTTTCACTGGCTCGCGCGGCCCCCGGCCACCGACTCAATCGTGGCTGGCCGTGACATCCCGCACGTTCTCGGCGGCTTCTCGCCCGGTTTGATTCGATAAGCTCCGGACTTGCCCGGTGTTCAGTGCGGACTACGGCTGACACGGCGGGCGTGGCGTACCTGGCTGTTCGCGGGGCGACCAGGCCGGTTTCAAGCACCTGCGACCTGGCGCCGGCCGGGAACCGACGGCTCGGCGTAATTCACTCCGATGATCTTGCTCCCAGCGAACATCAGGCTTGTGACGCTGCCCAGCGCGCATTCCCGGCGACGCGGATCGTGCCACAGCCGGCGGTTCTCCGCCGCCTCCCGCGCCACCCAGATGGGGAGCTGGTGGCTAACCAGCGCCGCCTCGTGCCCGGCGGCGATCGCGGCGGCTTCCTCGGCCGCCGCCAGCACGCGCGCCGCGATCTCCTTGTACGGCTCGCCCCAGGACGGCCGGAACGGATTGCGGAGATGAACCCAGTGCCGGGGTCGACGCAGGGCACCGTCGCCGACGGCAAAGCGCATGCCCTCGAAGTGGTTCCACGGCTCAAGGAGACGCTCGTCGACCTGGACCGTGAGGCCAAGCTCGGCGGCGATGGGCTCGGCTGTCTCGAGAGCGCGCTCGAGCGGTGAGGATCTCAGCAGGATGATGTCTCGCCCCGCGAGAAAGTCAGCGGCGGT
>JASHUE010000841.1:0-5463 GCA_030040195.1 Streptosporangiaceae bacterium
ATGCCCTCACTGGCTCGATCATCGCTCAGGACCGGGCCGCCATCGCGCGGGCGTCGGAGGTACTGCGGTTCTCTGCGGGCAACTTCTACGTCAACGACAAGCCCACCGGTGCCGTGGTGGGCCAGCAGCCGTTCGGCGGCGCACGGGCCAGCGGCACCAACGACAAGGCCGGCTCGATCTTCAACCTGATCCGCTGGGTGAACGCCCGCACGATCAAGGAGACGTTCGTGCCGCCGGTCGACCACCGCTACCCGCACATGGGCTAGTCGGCCGCCCGGGCGTGCAGGTGGGCTAGTCGGCCGCCTGGGCGTGCAGGTGGGCTACCCCCCGCAGCGTGCCCGATTTGGGATGTTCGCGCGGTCGCGCGCCCACCTTTCACCGACTCTGCTCGGACGAACCGGGATGTATCGGTACACAATTTGTACCGAGTCGGTGAAAGGTGGTTTATCTACGTCGGGTTCGGCGAGCTGACGCGTGAATCTTCGGCCAAATTGGGCTAGTTGTCCGGTGTGGCGGGTACTCTCGCTGGGAGCGCTGGTTTACCCCGCGGCCAGCGGGCGCATGGGACGTACTTCGCGCGGCTGCACGCCCGTGTGCTATTGCCTGCCCGCGCCGGAGGTGTGCCCATGGCAGCCATCGACCGCCTAGTCCTCTGGAACATCGACCTGACCCTGGTGGACGTCGGCCGGGTCTCTCGCGATGCCTACGCCGACGCCTTCCGTCGGGTGACCGGCCGCCCCCTGGTGAGCCTGCCCCAGCTGGCCGGGCGGAGCGACTCCGAGATCTTCTTCGAGTCGCTCGCCCTCAATGACGTCCGGGTCGGCGAGAACGAGACCGCCGATGCCGAACTGCTAGCCAGGTACTGCTGGGAGCTGGAAGCCGCCTTCCACGGCCGCCAGGACCAGATGCGCCAGGCCGGAAGGCTGCTGCCCGGAGCTCGGGCCGCCGTCACTGCGGCGGCCGCGCTCCCTGGCGTGGTCCAGTCCGTGCTGACCGGCTCGATCCGGCCGAATGCCGCCGCCAAGCTGAGCAACTTCGGCCTGGACCGGTTCTTCGACCTGGAGATCGGCGGCTATGGATCGGACGCCTACCCGCGCGGTTCGTTGCTGATGATGTCCAGGAGCCGGGCGGCCAAGAAGTACGGTGCCGAATTCGGCCCGGATGCCACGGTCTACATCGCGGACGCCTGCCGGGACGTGGAAGCGGCCGATATTGGCGGAGCGCGCTGCATCGCGGTCGCCACCGGCCGCGACACCACCGCCGAACTGCGGGAGGCCCGCGCCGACGTGGTCCTGACCGACCTGTCCGACACCGAGCAGGTGATCTCGACGATCGACCGGCTAACCAGGGTGCCAGCCGGCCGGTAATCGAGAGGGAGAGCAGAATCGAGCCGGGTGCGGACCGTCGGCCACGGCTGACTGGTAGCTCAGCGCAACGGCAGCCGCGTCCAGTTCCGCACGTCCGGCCCGAGCAGCCGCAGGTGGCTGAAGATCGCCAGCACACTGCTCACCTCGGGACCGCCCGGCAGTGGCGTGTCGTCGGTCCCTGGCGCGTTGAGGTCCAGCTCGATCAGTACCTGCAGGCCGTTCACGTCCGGGATGCAGAGCTCCTGCCAGTGCTTATAGGACTGATCGATCGTGCGCAGCATGGCCTGGGCCCCGTCGACGGTGATGTACTGCGACTGGCCGTCGACGAAGTTGCAGTTCAGCGGCGTCTGGCCGGCGTCAGGCCAGACCGAGATGCTCAGCGCGGTGTTGTCGACGGCAGGCCCGGCCTGCCAGCCACTCCCGGTCACCCGGCCGTCCAGCCGGGACAGGCTGGTTGGGTATCCCGCGCCCCAGCTGGCCGGCAAGCCCCAGAGCGCGAAGCCGTACAGCGGGCGGACCAGCGCCGGGTCGAACCTGAGCCGACTGGCGACCCTCCGCAGCAACTGGTAGCTGGCCTCGGACTGGCTCCAGGCCGACCGGGACTGGTGACCGGGCAGCGGCGGGTCCGGCGGATAGTTGAGCCAGCTGTGGACATCCGTCGGCGCGTTGGCGTAGCTGAGCGACGGGCTGAAGGATGGCGTCAGCTCGGCCCAGGCGTCCCGGCCGTACTCCCAGAACAGGTCGCCTTCCGGGCTACGATAGGCCGGGCCACCGTTGATTGGCGCGACCTCCTGCAGGATCGGCCCGCCGCAGGTCAGCCCATGCGGATAGGTCCATTCCTGAGATGGCGGCGGCGAGGGCAGTGGGTGGTCCCGGCGCCGCCGGGCGGCGCGCAGCCAGGCCCAGCTCGGGACCCGATCAGGTCCGGTCAGGGTGCACTGGCCCGCCGCATTCACCTGCAGCATCAGAGTCCGGCCGTCGGACAGTGGCGCGCTGGCCTGCAGGCTGACCGAGATGCCGGTGGGCTGGCTGGTCCCGATCTGGGCAAGCCCGCTGGCCGTGAACCCAGGCGGCAGCCATCCGAACGACACGAATGGTTGCGACGCGCTGAACTCGCGGGGCACTGTCATCAGCGGCCGAGCGTGGTGCGCCGGATGCCCTGGGCTCGGGCGCGTGCCGGAGCGGTGCCCGAGTCCGGCGGCCAGCGACAGCGCGGCTATCAACGCGACCGCCGCCGCCGCGGCGATCGGGGCCACCCAGGACCGGCGTCGTCGCTCGGAACGATAGTGCCGACGGTCATGCCGACGGCCGTTTCGGCGGGCTAGCGCGATGTCGACGGTGCACGGCGGGGCCTCGTCGGCCGCTATTTCATGCAGCATTTCGCGCACTGCGGTCTCATCCATGCTGGTCACCTCGCAGCCGGGGATGAGGAGGGCCCACTGTGGCGTGGGAAGGCGGTGGGCGCCTCGCGGTTAAGGACGGACGGGGGCCAGTCACGGCCGGGAATGGCGGCGGGCGGCTGCGGGCCGGAGCGGGAGGCGGGTCGGCTGCCGGGCGGTGGAGTCGGGCCCAGCCGGCTCCGCAGCGCGTCGAGGGCCTTGGCCGTCTGGCTCTTGACCGTGCCAGGGGAGCAGTTAAGCAGCTGCGCGGTCTGCTCGACGTTCAGGTCGCAGTAGTAGCGGAGCACGATCGTGGCTCGCTGCCGGGGTGGCAGGCTCGCCAAGGCGGCTCGCAGGTCCAGCGTCGCGTCGCTGTCGTGAGCCGGTCCGGCCGTGTCCGGGATCGGCGCTCCCACCAGTACCCGTCGCCCCCAGCCCGACCGTTGCTCGCCGAGGAACTCGCGTACCAGGATTGTGCGGGCGTACGCGTCGGGATGCTCCATCTTCCGAGCCCGGTCCCAACGGACGTAGAGCCGGGTGATCGCCGTCTGAACCAGATCGTCGGCCCGCGGCCAGTCCTGGCACAGCAAGTAGGCCACCCGGCGGAGTGGGCCGAGCCGCGCTGTCACAAAGCGGGTGAACTCGTCATCGAGGCGCCCGGTCACTGGGGCCCGCCCAATCTGCGTGGCATAGTCACACTGGGTGAATGGAGGCGGAGGCTGATTCGGTTGCCTAGGCCGCCAAGCGGCCCAGGACGGGTCTAGGCTGCCAGCCATCGCATACTGGTATATAAGAGTCGGGTCAACGATGGCCGATGTACAGAAGGGTTGGGGGGCGTAGGCGTGGGCGACGACCGGACGCCGGCGGTCGGGCGCGACTACGGTGCCACCCTCTGGACCCCGTCGGCCGCGGTCACGGAGCGTGCGGAGATCACCCGGTTCACTCACTGGCTGAACGACCGCGGACACGTTACCGGCGACACGTATCACGATCTCTGGCAGTGGTCGGTCGACCAGCCCGGCGACTTCTGGGGCCGCCTCTGGGAGTTCTTCGACGTTCTCGGCGAGCGCGGGCCGGGCCCGGTGCTCACCGGTCAGATGCCCGCCGCGCGCTGGTTCGAGGGCAGCACGCTCAGTTACGCCAGGAACGCGCTGCGCCGGGCGCAATCGGATCCGGACCGGATTGCCGTGCGCTACAGCGCCGAGACCGGCCGGTCCGGGCAGCTCACCTACAGAGAGCTGAGCTGGGAGGTCGCCAGGGTCAGGGCCGGGTTGCAGTCGCTCGGCGTCGGGATCGGCGACCGGGTCGCGGCCTACCTGCCGAACTCGCCCGAGGCGCTGATCGCGCTGCTCGCCACCGCGAGCCTGGGCGCGATCTGGACCTCGTGCTCGCCCGACTTCGGCGCGCATAGCGTCATCGACCGGTTCGCCCAGATCTCACCCAAGGTGCTGCTGGCCGTCGACGGCTACGTCTACGGCGGAAAGCGGTTCGATCGGCGGCCCGAGGTCGGCGCGATCGCGGCGGAGCTGCCGAGCCTGCAGGCCGTGATCATGGTGGATTACCTAGGGAACGAAGCCGGGCTCTCCGACTCACGCACGCCCGTGCTGGAGTGGCCGGAGCTGGGCCAACCGCAGTCCGGCGCCGGACACGATCAGCAGGCAGAACTTGAGTTCGCAGAAGTACCAGGCTCCCATCCGTTGTGGGTTCTGTATTCATCGGGCACGACCGGGCTGCCCAAGCCGATAGTGCACAGCCACGGCGGGATCGTTCTTGAGCACCTGAAGGCGCTGAGCCTGCACCAGGACCTGACCGATGCCGACACGTTCTTCTGGTACACCACGACCGGCTGGATGATGTGGAACTACCTGGTCGGCGGCCTTCTGGTCGGCGCGACCGTGGTGCTGTACGACGGCAGCGCGGTTCATCCGGACACCGGCGCTTTGTGGCGGCTGGTGGCAGACGCGGGCGTGACCTACGCCGGGACCGGGGCGCCCTATCTGCTCGCGTGCATGAAGGCGGGCATGCGGCCGGCCGCCGAGCACGACCTGTCGCGGCTGCGCGGGATCGGGTCGACCGGATCGCCGTTGCCACCCGAGGGCTTCACCTGGGTCTATGAGGCGGTAGCGACGGCGGGGCAGGACCTGATCCTCGGCTCGTTCTCGGGCGGTACTGACCTGTGCACCGGATTTGTCGGGCCGTGCCCGCTGCTGCCAGTCCGGGCCGGGATCATCTCGGGAGCCTGCCTCGGCGCGAAAGTCGAGGCGTTCGACCCGGCGGGCCGGGCGGTCATCGGCGAAGTCGGCGAACTGGTGCTGACCGCGCCGATGCCGTCCATGCCGGTCGGCTTCTGGAATGACCCGGACGGGACGCGCCTGCGGGCCAGCTACTTTGAGGACTACCCAGGCGTCTGGCGGCACGGCGATTGGATCATGATCTTGCCCGACGGTGGCTGCGTCATCTACGGCCGGTCTGATGCCACCCTGAACCGCGGTGGCGTCCGGATGGGGACCAGCGAGTTCTACCGGGTCGTCGAGCGGTTGCCAGAGATTGCTGACAGCCTGGTCGTGGACACTGGCCAACTCGGCCAGGAAGGCAGGCTGATCCTGTATGTGGTGCCGGCCGAAGGACACGCGGTGGACGACGACCTGATCGCGAGGATCAAGTCGCTGCTGCGGTCCGAGCTGTCGCCACGGCACATCCCCGACGAGATCCACCAG
>JASHUE010000842.1:0-4036 GCA_030040195.1 Streptosporangiaceae bacterium
CTCAAGGTCCGACTCGTCGGCGACGCGAGCGGCGCCGGCCGGCGACGGGCCCGGCGGCGCCAGAGTTTCCAGTTGGAACAGCCTCATCCGCAGCGCCACCGTCGTGCTGCCGCCCGTGACGGCGGACCAAGCGGCTTCGAACTCGGCCGCGTCTGAGTCCGGCAGGTTTGCCCACGCGGGCTTGCGGCCAGCGACCAGCCTGACCAGACCTACGGATGACCCCGGCGGAAGGCCGGCTACGAACATCGGGAACGGCGGCGTCTGGAGGAAGGCACCGTCCGCTTCCCCTGGCTTGGTCTCGTGCCAGCCGAACACCGGAGCGCTATCGGCGTACGCCGATAACCCGCGCTGGCGGAGGGTCTCCAGCACGGTCAGCGGCACCGTGTTCCTGACTGGATCTGAATGCAGGTACCGGTCGGCGGCGCTCCTGAAGTCGGCAAGTCGCTGCGTGAGTAGCCAGGCCATGCTTCATCCTGGCCGTTGCGCCTGGCCCGTGCAGCGGGTTTGCCAGGTGAACCGGCCAGTCAGGCGGAAGCGACCACGGGCGGGACGTGAGCCATGGGCGACACTAAGACCGCACAGCCACGGAAGCGCGCCGAGATTTGTCTGATCTGTCCGTCAGGTTGCCGCGCAGACTCGGCGAGCGGGTTATCGTCCAAGGGTGGGCGCCCACTAGCCCGGTTCGATGGTGGCGGTCCGGCAGGGAGGACGAGTCGATGCGCGTAGCCGTGATCAAGCATCACGACATTGACGACGCCGGCTTCATCGGTGCCGCGTTCGCGGCTCGCGGGGCCGAGTTGATTGTGCACCTGATCCCCGACGACGGGCCGATGCCCCCGCTGGACGGGATTGATCACGTCATCGTGCTGGGCGCGGCATGGTCGGTCTACGACCGCGAGACGATCGGGCACTGGATCGATGCCGAACTAGAGTGGCTGCGGGCTGCCGACGCCGCCGGCGTCCCCGTCCTCGGGATCTGTTTCGGCTCGCAGGCCCTCGCCGCTGCCATGGGCGGGCAGGTGAGGGCGGCACCGCGGATGGAGATCGGCTGGACCATGATCGAGCCCCTGGAACGGGGCGAGATCGAGGCGGGCCCGTGGATGGAGTTCCACAGCGATCAGTGCATCCTTCCGCCCGGCGCCCGGCTGCTGGCCAGGACGGACATCTGCGCTCAGGCCTTCACCATCGGCCAGCACCTCGCCGTCCAGTTCCATCCGGAGGTCGATGGCGCCCAGCTCAAGCGCTGGCTGGATGCCGGCGGCGACGCCGAGGCAGAGCGCCAGGGGCTCGACCCGGCCGCGCTGGTCGCGCAGACGGTGGCCAAGGAACCCGATGCGTCCAGGCGAGCAGACCGGCTGGTGGCTTATGCCCTGCGGCTGGCCGCGGCCGGTAACAGTGAGCGGGCGGGCGCGCGGACGGCGACCGGCCTGCCAGGCGGCTACGTGTGAGGCTGTGGTGCCTGGCCAGCCGTGATCCCGGTTCCCGGCTATCTTCGGGGCCACTCTCAGGCCCAGAATGATGACAAGCACCCTGTATCAGGACAGGGTGTAAGTGAGCTCGCTGGACCGCGACGAGGAATAGGTGGAAATGCCGGACATCCTGTCGATGTATGCCCAGAGCCAGCCAGACAAGCCAGGCGTGATCGACGACAAGCCGGACGGCACCGTCGTCCTGTGGACTTACGCTGAGCTTGAGGCGCAGTCGAATCGGGTGGCCAACCTGTTGCTCTCGCTGGGCTCCGGACCCGGCAAGAAGGTGATGTGGTGCGGGCCGAACTCGCCGCAGGTGGTGGCGATCATGAATGCCGCCAGCAAGATCGGCGCCATCGCGGTCCCGCTGAACTACCGGCTGACCCCGGAAGAGGCACTCTACGTTATCAACCACAGTGACGCCGAGATCGCCTATGTCGACCAGGAGCAGGCGCCGATGTTCGCCACGCTGCGCGACCGGCTGGAGAAGGTGCGGCACATCATCGGGGTCGGCGGCCCGGTCCCTGACGGGATGCTGACCGATGCCGACATCGCTGCGTCGTCGGGGGACGCACCTGACGTGGGGGAAGCAGCGGGGGCCGGCGGGACGATGATCTACACGTCAGGTACGACGGGGAAGCCGAAGGGCGCCGTCCGCACTGGCCCTCTTAATCCCGAGGTCTTCGGCGCCCTGTTCAACCTGCTCGGCTACCGGCCCGACGACGTCTACATCACCTCTGGCCCGCTGTATCACAGCGGACCGGGCGCGTTCATGAGCGCTGGCTTGCTCTACGGCCAGACGATCATCCTTCAGCGCAAGTTTGATCCCGAGGACTGGCTCAGGCTGGTCGACAAGTACAAGGCCAGCTCGACATTCTCAGCCCCAGCGCTTGTCCGGATGATCTGCGCGCAGCCCGCGGAGGTGAAGGACCGTTACGACCGGTCCTCCATGCGCGTGATGCTGGCCAACGCAGCGCCGTGGAGCTTCGCGCTCAAGCAGCAGTACGTGGCCGACTTCCCGCCTGAGTCGCTATGGGAGATCTACGGCTCGACCGAGCTTGGCGTGGATACCGTCCTGGAGCCCAAAGACCAGATGCGAAAGCCTGGCTCGTGCGGCAAGCCGGCGCCGGGCATCGAAATCAGGCTCATCGGCGATGACGGCAACGAGGTGACCGGGACCGGGCCAGATCACGCCGGCGAGGTCTACATCCGCTCTAAGGGGGTCTTTGACGCCTATTACAAGAACGACGCCAGCTACGAGCTCAGCAGCCGCGGCGAGTTCCACACCGTCGGCGACGTCGCGTACTGGGACGACGAGGGGTACCTGTACATCTGCGACCGCAGGACCGACATGATCATTTCGGGCGGGATGAACATCTACCCAGCCGAGATAGAAGCGGCGCTTGAGCAGCATCCGGAGATCTACGACGTCGCTGTGTTCGGCATCCCCTCCGACGAGTGGGGCGAGATCGTGCACGCCACCGTGGTGCTGTCGCCTGGCTCGACGCTCACCGCGGAGCAGATCACGGCATTCGCTCGCGAGCACCTGGCCAGCTACAAGATGCCGAGGTCAGTTGACTTTACCGACGAGTTGCCGAGGACAGGGTCGGGCAAGATCCTTAAACGTCAGCTGCGGGCACCCTACTGGGCAGGCCGAACGGCCCAGGTGGGCTGAGGCGGTAACCCGACCACGCTCTGTCCGGCCAGCGCGGGCAGGGCGCGGCTGGCGGCGACCGGAGAGCCGATGCGGGGGTTGCCGCGTCCGCGGGCCAGGAGTACGTGGCGAGAACCTTTCCCCCGGTGATGAGCCCGTTCCGCACCATGTACTCAATCTTGAAGACCTGGATCGCGCCGCCGAGTTCGTACGCGCGGAGCGAGACGATGACCTGATCGCCTGACACCCGCGTGACGTCGACGACGTCTCTGATCGTGTCGGTGTATCCGGCCACCATGGAGCCGTAGCTCTGGCCCATGTGGTCGCCGCCGATGCGCCAGACCTTCCGCCAGTCGCGCGCGTTGATGGCGGCGAAGTAGGCGCGGACGACGGCTCGCGGGCTAGGAGACGCGACATCGATGTGCTTGCGTATCTCGGGGCGGGCCACCGGGAACGAGTTGGCGGCCTGGTGCGCTGTCGGGTGATGGCCGAGCGCCGCGATGCCAAACGCCGAGGCCGCGCCGGCTGCCACCACGGCCGCCGAGAGCCAGCTAATGAATGCCGTCCTGCTGCGCCAAACCCGGGCAAGACCGGCAGGCCTGGTCCGATCCGATGCCACGTCGTACTGGCCGGGGCCGCTTACCTGGGGGTGCTCGCCCTCGGCCGTCGCGACGTGGCCCGCGGCCAGGGAATGATGGATGCTCCTGGACAGCCACCCCTTGGCCAGCTGCGCACGTCCCAGTTCGGCCCGCAATTGATCGGTGGTCGGCCTGGCGGCCGGGTCCTTGGCCAGGCAGCACTCGATCAGCGGCCGAAGCTCTACCGGCACATGGCCGAGGGAGGCGGTGCCGTAGACGACGCGGTGCAGCAGCGTAGCCGTCGAACCAGTTCCGAACGGAGGGCGTCCGGATGC
>JASHUE010000843.1:0-8070 GCA_030040195.1 Streptosporangiaceae bacterium
ATGCGCCGGGGCCGAACGCGCCGCCCGGGACGGCCACGGCCGCCGAGGGCTTGCGCCTGCGGCCCGATGTCCTGACAGACATGAAGAGTTACTCCTTAGCTACAGTCCGTGTCCAGCACGGGCGCTGCGTCGTCGGGCTGCGCGCCTGGTTACGGGCACGCCAAAGTCAACAGATGAGCCTGCGGGAGGCCCCGGACCTGACGGGTCTGTGGCGGTGAGCTGCCTAGATTCGGCTAGCGGCTTGGCTGGTCTAGTCGGCCTGGCTGGCGTGGCTGGCCAAGCCGGCCGCCTTGCTCACGACGCTGCTCACCTCCCCGTCTCCGCCGGGGGGCTGCTTGGGTCGAGTCGCGCCGCTGGCTCTGCCTGACCGGTTGAGAGCACCTCTTTGAGTGTGGCCAGCGGGTCAATGCCGGCTGCGGTCAGGATGACATCGGCGGAAGCGTCCTTGTCGGTGGGGCTGGCGCCGTTGTCTTCTGCCCTCAGCATCTTGCGGATCAGGGCAAGTAGCTGGGCGCGCTCGTCGTCGTTGAGAGCCCGATTCCACGGCATCCGGGCCGATATCTCGGTTTCGAGATTCTTCTTCAGGCTGAGGCCGTCCTCGGTCAGCACGAGGTTCTTGACCCGACGGTCGGCCGGATGCGGTTCACGCCGGGCCAGCCCGCGCTTCTCGAGCATGTCGGCTACGAGGGTCACGAAGGACGGGTCGCAATGCATGCGCTTCCCGAGTTCCTTCATCGCCATCGGACAGTCCATCGTGTGCAGCGCCTTGATGAACGGGCCAGGGATGCCGAGCTTCTGTGCCAGCTGCTCGCCGTGCCCGATTACGCGCCCGATCAGCTCGGAGACGCACTCCAGGATCTCGGCGTTGAGTTGATCCCGCCTCGAATCACCTGTCATCGGTGCCAGGACTCCTGCGATCGTCGCTGTGGACTCGACTGAGTAACTCAATCGTTGAGTAGGTCAAACTTATCGAGGCTCAGTTGACTCTGTCAATCTTTGTGAAGCTCAAGCATCTCATAGCTGCCCGGCAGCTGCTGGGATCGGGCGGTGCGGCGCGCGAGGGTCGCCGGGATGGCGGGCGGCGCGGGAGGGCCGCCAGGACGGCGGGACCTAGTTACCGGGGTGGATGAAGTCCTTGACGGCCAGTATCACGACGATGCCGACCACGAGAACCAGGAGCGCGCTCCGCCATCTGGTCCGGCGGCCCCCCGAGAGCCGGGTCTTCGCCACCTTGACGTCGGCGTGGGCGGCGGTCGTCTTCTGGCTGAACCAGCCGATCACGCAGCCGATAACGAGGAAGATGATTATCAACCCGATCGCCGTCGGATTCATCTGCCTGCGCCTCCAGCGGCTGTTGACCTGCGTCGATGATGGCGCATCATCCAGGACGACTCCAGCGGAAACGCCGTCACCGGGCGCTGGCAAGATGGAGCCCGCACGGAGAATTCGCATGATCATTCGCAAAGGGGTACGGATGGACGAGGCGCTGACCGCCAAGACGGTCCGCATCAGCGGGCAAGGCGGCGACGAGATTGAGGCGTACCTTGCAGTGCCTGGCGACGGGTCGAGCTCGCGCGGCAGCGTGGTCGTGATCCACCACATGCCGGGCTACGACTCGTCGACCAAGGAGATCACGCGGAAGTTCGCCGCTAACGGATACGCGGCGGTGATGCCGAACCTGTACTACCGGGACGCGCCGGGCGCCAGCCCAGATGACGCGGCCGCGACCGCGCGGGCGAAGGGCGGCGTACCCGACGAGCGCCTGGTCGGCGATGTGGGCGGTGCGGCGGAGTACTTGCGCGCGCTGTCCGGCTCGAACGGCAAGGTGGGCGTCATCGGCTACTGCTCGGGCGGTCGGCAGTCGTTCCTCTCGGCGTGCAGCCTCCCGCTTGACGCGGCCGTGGATTGCTATGGCGCCTTTATCGTGAACCCGCCAGGGGAGGGCATGCCGCTGAAGGTCGCGCCGATCGTCGGCTTGGCGAAGGACCTGTCCTGCCCGCTGCTCGGCCTGTTCGGCGCGGACGACAAGTTCCCCGCGCCGCCCGAGACGGCGGAACTGTCCAAGGCGCTCGACGAGGTCGGCAAGCCGCACGAGTTCCACACCTATGACGGCGCCGGGCACGCATTCTTTGACGTCAGCAGGCCGGCCTACCGGCCAGGGGCCGCCACTGACGGGTGGCAGAAGATCTGGGAGTTCTTCGGACGGTTCTGTACGTAGAACTGAAAGATAACCAGGTTATCGGACAGTTTAGAGCTTACTAACGAGGCTAGATCTACGGACAGTTTTAGCTCGTGCAAAGCACCGCGAGCAACCAGTACGCGCCCGTCACGTCAACGATGTTGCGCAGGACACGGAGCGCTCCCTCTATGTCGTCACGCTCGACTCTGAGCGCTGCCTCACGGACTAGCATCCATAGGGTGTACGCCCATCACGTCCACGGCCACGTCAAGAGCAGCCACCTGACGCTTCGTACTGATCTCGTAACCGAACTGGTTGAAGCCATCGCCTGGCGGCCACGGTCGCTGGTACTTGTCCGGGATCTCGGCCATGGTTACAGCCCCACTGCGTACAGGGCCACTACGAGCACCATGACGAAGATGACCGCGCCGACGATGAATGCTTTCACCGGGATCATCACTAGCTGCCCGCGGGTTCGGGGTTCAAGTCCCTGGCGGCGCACCCGTCCGCAGGTGTGAGGGCTCTCCTATCTTTTTAGGGTGGTCGCCGGCCGCTTCCCGGCTAGCCGTTGCCCCACTTTCGCTCCTCAGTCCGGCGGTAGTTGATCAAGGCGTCCGAGACGCCCCAGCGGGCCCCCACCGATGGTTGGGCACGGCGTGACATCGGCGGCAGGTGCGGCTTTCGGGGCTTGAAGCCGAAGATGGTGAGACAGGCGGCGCGGAAGATGCCGTGGGTGCACGGCTCTCAGTTGGCGATGGCTCGCCCGATGTAGGTCACCCGATGTAGGTCATCTGGCGGGATGGACCTGATTGCCGACGATGGGGCAGCTACCGGTAAATACCCTATCCCCTATCCTATGCCCTTATGGATCTCCAGCAAGGCGCTGGCCTGCCGGCCGGCGAGCTGGCGCGACCCGACGAGGGCCTGACCCCGCCAATCCTGCCGGGCCGCGAGCAACTGTCGGCCAGGGCTACGCGCTTTGCCCGACGGCACGCGTGCTTCGGTGTCCTCCTGCTGGTCGCCGCTGCGGTACGCGCCATCGCCATACTCGGATACCCAGGGCCCCTGCTCTACCCCGACAGCGGGCCCTATGTCTCGGTCGCCGCGCAGATGCTTCCCGACCCGCTTAACCCCAGCGGTTACCCCATGATGCTGCGGCTGCTCGCCGATCTCCAGGGCCTGACGCACGTTAACAGCCTGACGACGGTCCTGATCGTCCAGCACGCGATGGGGCTGTGCGTCGGCCTGCTCGGTTATGCCGTGCTACGGCGCAAGGGGCTGCCCGGCTGGGGCGCCACCCTAGCGACCGTTCCCGTGCTGCTCTCCGCCTACACCATCCAGGTCGAGCATTTCCTGCTCAGCGACGCCCTGTTCGGATTCCTGATCATGGTCGCGCTGGCGCTCATGATGTGGTGGCCAGAGCCGCCGTTGTGGACGTGCGCGGTAGCTGGAGTGCTGTTGTCCCTGGCCTCAATAGTGCGGGCTCAGGGCATCCCGGTGCTGATAGTTTTCGCGGTCTACCTACTGATCAAGTTCACGCGCAGGCGGACCCTGGCCAGCCTGGCTGTCCTCTTCGTCGCGTTCGCGTTCCCCACCGCTGAGTATGCAACGTGGTTCGATTCGTGGCACGGCACCTTCGCGATCACTACCAGTAACGGGGAATTTCTGTACGCCGAGGTCACGACGTTCGCCAACTGTGCGATCATCCGCCCGCCGGCTGACGAACGGAAGATGTGCCTGAGCGTGCCGGCGGACGACCACAACGAGTACGCGGCGTATTACCTATGGACGTGGAAAGCCAATCCGCTCCGCCGTTTTCCGGGCGGCGACGACGGGAATGCCGCCAATGACGCGGGACTGGAATTCGGGCTCCGGGCTATCAGGGCGCAGCCGCTTGCTTACCTGAAAGCAGTGGGGATGAACTTCGGGGAGAGCTTCATGCTGCATAGCGGCAACCCCCGTAAGTACTCGGTCACATGGGCGGGCAGCTCGAGCGAACTGGATTACATGTTCCCGGCCAGCACTCCCCTGTGGCCGCTCACCTATGACTTCATATTTTTCAAAAAATATGATGAATCTTCACCAAATGAAGCGATAATACAACCTTATTCAAGATGGATGCAAACTTATCAACGTTATATCGTCGTGTCCGGGCCGCTGCTCGGCGTGATAGCACTGATCGGCCTGGCCGGCCTGATCCTGAGCTGGCGCCGCCGGGGCGGCGACGGGTTGATGCCGTGGATTGTCGGCATCACTCTTCTGCTGATCCCAGCGACAATCTTGTTCGACGCGCGCTTCGTCGTCTGCGCGATCCCTCCGCTCTGCGTGGCCGCAGCCATCGGCGCGCAGCAGATCGCCGCGCGGGCCACGTCGTTCCGGCCCGGACGCCAGCAGCCGGCCTGACCGGCGCGGCCAGGCTCAGTCCGGCGCCGCGTCTGGCCGCGCCGGGACATAGATGGGCCCGCCCGAGTGCGGCCACCCCGATGTGCTGGCGATCTGGTGCGGAGTGACCGCTGCGATTGAAGCGTTACCGGGTTCTGGCAGCGGGGGAGTGCGTGCCGATTTCCGCTTCGTGCCGTGCGGCCACCGCCTTACTGTGGCGCAGCGACGACTCAGGTGATCATCCTCAACGGCCGATCCAGCTCGGGAAAGTCGGGGATCGCAGGGTGCCTGCAGTGCTTAACATGCCGCTGCTTGGTGGTGCTGGGGATGCGCCAGACGGGTCGGCTTCTGCGACCTGGCCGCGTGCGTAGTTGATTGTGCCGCCAGCGTAGAACTGGTCGATGATCGTGTTGTCGGTGGTGCGGACGACAGATGCCGACTGACCAAAGCGGTAGCCAGCCTGGTAGGCAGATGACTGCCCGCTGCTTGAGCTTCCGCTGCTGCTACTGCTTGACGAACCGGACCAGTCGCGGCCCGTTGCCAGGTTATAGATAAGGCTGGCGATGAGTAGATACGCTGGGGCTCACTGGCGCAATGCTGGCGAGCCCCCGCAGCCGGGAGGGCTTCGATGATCGTTCACATCGCGGGCGCGATAACCATTCTCGCGGGTGTTGTCATCGCCGTCACGATGCTTTCCAGGATGCGCAGTCCCCGCGTGAGGCGCGTGCTGTCACAGACTGCCGGGAGCCAGTTCCGGCTGTCCCTGGCCGTCATCGCGGGTGGAATGTTCATCTTTCTCGCCGGGTGGGTTGACTTCACAGCCCTGGTGGTGGCCCTACTGCTCGCCTGGGCCGCAATCGTGATCTGGGATCGCGCTGTGTGGCTCAGCAACCGCAGGCGGCAGTTGAGCTAGATCTAGGAAGCTCGGCTACCCCCGCGAGAGGCGCCAGGCAGTGCACATCGCTATCACGGTCCTTTCCGGCGTCATCATCGTCGTGGCCATCCTGCTCGCAGCCGACGAGCTGGCCAGGCTGCGGCGCAGGCACCTCCGGATCTGGCCCGCGATGTGGACGCCTGCTGCCCAGCGCCTCCGGCTGTGCGTGCTCCTGGTCGCGTTCGGCGCATCCGGCATAGCCAACCAGTCGGGAAACCTCCCGGCTGTGGTCGCCACAACGAGTCTCGTCGTTGCGATCCTTGCCTGCAACGTGTGGCTGATGGTCCGTGCGCGGCATGCCCGAGGCTAGGCCGCGCCGAATTACCCTGCGCTCGCCGACCGACACATCGCCATTCCCGGCGGTCCGGTCTCGACGGGGACGCGTTCTTGAGGTAGGCCAGGCTAAAGGAAGCTGGGTGGCGGGCAATGGACATACTGACTGACCTTGCGGGCCTGGCGCTCATCGCAGTGGGCGCTTTCGGCGCGGGCTTCGAGTTCAGGATGATCCGGAGCCGGTACGGGCATCAGGTGCTAACGCCCGCCGCCCGGCTGTTCCAGACCTACGTGATCGTCGCTGTCGTCGGCATCCTCTTCGTGAGTAATCACTGGCACAAGACGACGGTCACGTGGGCTCTCACCGGCCTGGGCGTGGCCCTGGTCATCGCGCAGGGCGTGCTGCTACTGCGGAGCCAGGCGAGGCGGGTTCCCCGGCCTGGACGGTGATTCGTCCGCGTGTTCTAATCGGCAGGGTGAGTTCCGCTAGCGTCTTCGCATCCGGTGGTTACCCTGACCGGTGCCATCACGGGCACAGCTGGCGGACCTGTGGCGCGGTGCAGCGCGTCTGGATGCGCTTGCGCCTCGGAGCATGCCCGTTGCCCATGATCCTGTCGTACTCATCCGAGGCCAGGCTGGGGCGCTCGTGCGCGGTGTAGCTGCCAACCATCGATGATGATGACCAGCCCGCCTGAGCCATGCGGCTGTGCTCGCTGCCGCCCTTCCGCGGCCAGTTCACGGCGTACGTGCTGGCATCTGGCGGCCTAACCTCTCTCACTGGCGGGAACGGGGGTTATCTCTGAAGCTGTACGGCTGTACTGGCTGTCCGGGTGCTAAGTTATCGCGCCAGTTGGGCTTAGCGCCGGGCCCAAAGGCCATCTACCTGCGAGAATGTGACTTAGATCGGCTTGATAACTGGGAGTTCTACGGCCGCCACCTGGCCGGGTGAGGAGCCGCACATGTGCACGTACCAGACCGAGCAGATCAGCGTCACCGGCAGCGGCAAGGGTGCCGCCGGCTGGTTCAGGCTGACCAACGCCACCGTCTACTTTGATCACCCGGTGCACGCCTTGGCCGAGCACACGCTGAACATCGACTTCATCAACCCGGGCCGCGGCCCGTCGGCCAGGGTCGCCGTGGAGCTGACCGCCGAGTCGGCGAGGGAACTCGCCCGCGCGATCGAGGCGTCGCTGGCGTCGGTTCCTGAGGCGCTGGTCAGCTAGCGGCCGGCCGCGTCGCCGGCCCGGTACAGGATGTCGGCACCCCGTGCCACGATCGGAGTAGTACCGCGGGGTCGGGCGGAGGGTCGCAGTGAAGTTCAGGGTCGAGCGTGACGTGCTGGGTGAGGCGGTTTCGTGGGTGGCGAGGTCGCTGCCGACCCGGCCGGTCGTGCCAGTGCTGTCCGGCATGCTGGTTCAAGCCGACGCCGGCGGGCTGACACTGTCGTGTTTCGACTACGAGGTGTCGGCCAGGGTCGAGGTGCCCGCCGAGGTAGGCGAGCCGGGCGTGGCGCTGGTGCCTGGCCGGCTCGTGGCCGAGATAGTCAGGAGTCTCCCAGCCGCTCAGGTGGAGGTGGCCTCGGCCGCCGACACGATCATGCTGACGTGCGGCAGCGCCGAGTTCGCGCTCGTCTCGCTGGCGCTGGAGGAGTACCCTCGGCTCCCCGAGTTGCCGAGCGCGGCCGGTACCGCGGATGGCGGGGCGCTCGCGGTGGCGGCGGCCCAAGTCGTGCCGTCGGCTAGCCGCGACGACACCTTGCCCATGCTGACTGGTGTCTGCCTGGACTTCGACGCAGACCTGATGACCCTGGCTGCCACCGACAGATACCGGATGGCCGTCGCGAAGATCGATTGGCAACCAGCCGAGGACGGCATCAGGGCCACCGCGCTAGTGCCGGCCAGGACGCTCGCTGACATCGCCAAGAGCGCAGGACCCGGCACGGCCGTCTCGATTGCGTTCAGCCAGCCGACCGGGGGCGACGGCCGCCCGGCCGACGGGATGATCAGCTTCGCCGGTGGCGGCCGGCGCCTGACGGCGCGGCTCATCGGAGGCGAGTTCATCAAGTACGAGTCCCGGTTCCCGGCCGAGTACGGCTGCAGCGCCGACCTACCCGCCGGGCCGTTCACCGAAGCTGTGCGGCGAGTCTCGCTGGTAGCGGACCGGGTCAGCCCGGTTCAGCTCGCGTTCCGCCCGGACACGGTCGTGGTCGAAGCGCGTTCAGACGGGCGGGCCCGCGCCGTCGAGTCGGTCCCGTGCCTGCTGACGGGGCCCGAGCAGACGATCTCCTTCAACCCGCACTACC
>JASHUE010000844.1:0-12153 GCA_030040195.1 Streptosporangiaceae bacterium
CCAGCATCGGCATGATCTCGCTCCGCCGGACCTCGCCCACCAGAATGCGCCGCGGGTTGTGCCGCAGCGCGTGTGCGATTAAGTCGTGCAAAGTTATCGCGCCGACTCCCTCGGAGTTCGGCTCGCGGGCCTCGAACGCGATCACGTCCGGGTGTTGGCTGAGCTCGTGCAGGTACAGCTCGTACTCCGACTCCAGCGTCGCCACCCGCTCGCCAGGCGAGATCTCGCTGGCCAGCGCGCGCAGCAGCGTGGTCTTCCCGGCGTTGACGCCACCGGTGACGATGATGTTGCAGCGGCCGCGAACCGCGGCCGACAGGAATGCAGCAAGGGTGGCGTCGATGCTGTCCAGCTGCACGAGTCGCGCGAGCGTGATGTCTATCTGCCCGTGCCTCCGCAGCGACACGCACGGCCGCGGAGTAACCGACATGGTGGCCGTCATCCGCGCGCTGCCGGTCAGAGCCACGTTGACGAGCGGCGCGGCGGCCGAGAAATCCCGGGCCGTCTGCCCGCCGCGTGTAGCCCAGGTGCGGATCATCGCGATCAGCGCGTCATCGCTGGCCGCCAGCGGAGGACCCGCGACCCGCTCGCCGCTGGCGTAGGTTACCCACACCTGGTCGCAGCCGTTGACGTCAACGTTCTCCACCTGCGGGTCGCGCAGGTAGGCCGACAGCGGCCCGAGACCGTACCGCTGGTCGTGCACGGCGCTGGCGAGCTTGTCCAGCTGGTCACCCGCCGAGGCCGGCAGCACGCCCGACCTGACCTGGCCCTCGAGCCACCGGCGGGCCATCTCCCTGATGACGGGCATCACCTCAACGGTGGTCGCGCCGTCATCCAGTCGTGCCGCCAGCATCGCGGTGATCTCGCCCACGCCATCGATCAGCCGCGGATCGCTCAGCCCGGTCACCGCCGCGGGCAGCTGCGCCCAGCCCGCCGACGGATGCGCCCAGGCACCTGGCCCCTGCGCCCGGGCACCCGGTGGCTGCGGCTCCGCAGGAGCGCCGGGGTGCTGCCCGCCGTTGTCCTGCGGAGCCGCCGCGGCTGCCCCCGCGAGCGATTGTCCAGTCAGTTCCCCGGGCGGCGCGGGTGGCCACTGCAGGCTCACCGCTGCGCTCCGATAGCCGTGAACTGGCTGGACGCCGAGGCGAACGCCTGGGCAGCCGCGTGCCTGCGCAGCGCCTGTCCGGCTCCCTTCGCTGCCGCCATCAGCGGACCAGAGCCGAACTGCCTGCGCCGTGGTGCGCCGTCTGAGAGGACGGCGGCGGATCTGGCGTCGGCGGGCAACACGGCCGCAACCGGGACGCCAAGCGTGCCCGCGATTTCCCGAGGCGGGTGTGTGCCAGCGCCGTTGACCAGCAGCACAACCCGGCCGGTGCTGCCGAGCAACTGAGTCAGCATGTCGATCCGCGGCCGCGCGGCCCACACCTGGCGTAGCGTCGGCCGGAGCACGACGGCCACCGCGCTCGCGGCCGCGAGCACGGCGTGCGGCTGCGTGTCGGAGGCGTCCAGGCGGCCGCAGTCGGCGATCACGTCGCACTGCTGCGCTGCCAGCGTCATGGCCACGGCCGGCCAGGCCGGTACCAGCCCAACGGCCTGACGTGGGTCGGTCAGGCCTGGCAGCACCATGCGTGTGCGGTTGGTGTCGAGCGGTACCAGCTGCGCTACCAGGCCGGCCGCGGCCGCCTGCGGATTACGGCCAGCCTCGATCGCATGCTCCATCAAGCCGATCGCCGCCGGCACATGTCCGCCCAGCGCCCCGGCTAGCACAGCTCCGCCCGCGGGATCGCACTCGGCGACGATCGCCGGCACCGGCCAGCCGAGCGCCAGCGCGAGCGCGGCGGTTGTCGCGCCGGGTGAGCCGCCCGGAGAGACCAGCGCGTAGACCGAGCCCATGGCTAGCCTCCCCGCCTGGTCACGATGAGCGCGACCTGGCCGGTTGACGCCTGGGCCGCCACTGGCACCCCATCCGACGCGAGAACGAGCAGGTCGACGACATCGAACCCATCCTGGTCGGGCACGGTGTTGACGGCCTCGACGATGCCGGGCACCGGCGCCTGGAGCGACGTAGCCTGGCCCGAATTACCCGACTGCCCCTGGTCGCCGGGAGTCGCGACGATCAGCACCTGGTCGCCGGGCTGCAGCCCGCTGGCAGGCAGTGACTCCGGCTTTACCGGCACAGCGACCAGTACCTGACCCGGCCCGGGCGGCTGCGCCACGGTCAAGTCGGCCGGCGCGAGCAGCGTGCCCGGCGTCAGCGCGACCGCCGCCGTCTGCCCGGCTACTTGCCCGAGCTGCGACCCCGGGATCACGTGGACGCCGGACGGCACAGAGACATCGGCGGTGGCCACGTCGGCGGCGGTGATGACGGCCCCGGCCGGAACAGCAGCCGTAACCATGATCACTGGCACCTGGCGATCGGTTCGCTCGTAGACGGCCGTGCTGGCGAGCACTCCGGCACCGGCCAGGGCTATCGCGAGTGCGACCATCGCGGGGCGCCGGCGCCTGGGCAGCCCGCGCAGTTTCCCGGCCTGACCTCCGGGACTTGCGTGGCTGGCTGACTTGCCGTTGCTGCTGGGCACGTCGGCATCGGGGAAGTAGGCCGTGCCGATCTGGGCTGGCGGCTGCCTGCTCATGGATTGCTCACCAGCGCCTCCCCTTGTGCCACCGGTAGCGCGAATGAGAACGGAACAGGGAGTCCTCCGGTCAGCACGCCGCCAGCGCCGCCAGACCCGGTCCAGGTAATCCGCCAGCTGATGACCACTGAGGCCTGGTAGGCATTGCCCGGCTGGCCGACCGAGGACTGCTCGTAGATGTAGGAGCACTGCGAGTGCTGCGCGGACGCTGGCTTAGCCGGCCGATAGGCGGTGCCTGGTCCGCGGCAGTCCACAGCGGGCAGGCCACCGCCGGGTTCGAACGAAAGGCCGACCGGTGTCGCGGTGGCGGTCGCCCACACCGGGCCGGCGCTCACAGTCACGCTGCGTGCACTCCAGTTGCTGGCCGGCACCCAGAACCACTCGGGCAGGCCGACCAGGCCGTCCTTGCCCCGTGGCGGGGCAGTGTCCGGACCCAGGGTCGGTATGCGCAATTCGCTGAGCGCTTCCTGGAGTAGCTGCTGCGGGGTAATCCGGGGCGCTCCCGTTGCGTTGTTGATCAGTACGGCCTGGGGGCCGGGGCCGGTCTTGCCGCCGACGCAGTCCATCAGTGCCCAGCTGTAGCCCTTCGGCGGCGGCCAGGCCAGGCCCAGGCTCTTGGCCTGGGCCTCCGTTAGCGGAATGAAAGTGCAGGTAGTGATCACCTTCACGCCTCCGCCGCCGCCCCCGCCGGGGCTGCCGCCGTTTCCGCTGCCGTACCCGCACTGCACAGTCACCCACTGCCCGCCGACCTCGACCGTGCACTGTCCGCCGCCATTGCCACCGCCGCTCCCGCCGGCCAGCGCTGGTCCTCCTGCGCACAGCGCGATCGCGGCCACCGCGACGACGGAGACGGCCGCGACCCTCACGGCGTGCATGAGACATCCTCGACGGTCTGGACATAGACGACCCAGTGACCGCGGATGAGATTGAGCCTGGTCACGAGGTTGTCGTCCGTGATGCCAAGCGATCCGGGCACGATCTGATCAGTGCTCGCGTATGCCAGGCCTGAGTTGCTTGTGTTGTCGCAGTCGTGCACCCAGGCCGCCGTGCCCTTGACGCTGACGCCAATGATGTGCCTCTCCACCTGGCCGTAGATGATCTCGTCCTTTGCCCACGCCTGGCTGAACGCACGGACCGCGTTGCGAACGGTGGCCGCATCGAGGTAGGGCGCGAGCAGGTGGCGTACCTCAGCCGGGTTGCGCGAGTTGAACGCGTCGGTCATTGCCGTCGTGTAGCTGAGATACGCAGCGATCACCTGCTGCCGGGCCGAAAGCGGCCGCTGGATGGTGGCGTCGGCCGCCCTTGCCGGGTGAGCCGCGGGCGTGGCCGGAAGGTGCACGAGCGGAGCCGTGGCCGCGCAGCCGGCCAGCAGTGGTGCGACGCAGCCGACCACGACGGCCAGCCACGCGGGCGGGCGCCAGTCAGTGCGTTGCCAAGTCCGGGAAGTGATTCTCATACTCCGCACTCCGACTGGCCGGCATGGCACGGTGGGCGGCTTTTCGCATGCGAGCCAGCGGTCTGCACCCTAGGGCCAGGCTGTGAGCGGTTTGTTAGCGGAGCGTTAGCTGGCAGGTTGCGGGTTGCGGGACCCTCTCGCCGGGATGACGGCAGCCGAACCACTGCACACGGAATGACCCGCGGCGGATCCACCGCATGCGGGGCGTTGACCCGGTGGTCGCCGTCAGCCGCTAGCCGCCACGATCCCGTGCTCGTAGTCGGCGAATCCCGCCCAGGCGAACCGCGGTCGGCCGGCTGCCCTCGCGGCGTGCTCTCGAACGGCCTTAGCATCATGCGATGCGTCCGCGTCGCGCGGTGCCTGCTGCGCAAGCGCGAAGATCTCGAGGAGCGGGGCGAGCTGATAGCTGCCCGAGGCCCCGTCCGGCATCAGCAGGCCCGAGTCCGTCAGCGTGCGCGCGGCTACGTGCGCATTCGCTGTCACCGCCGCGACCAGCCAGCCAGGCACGACAGCAAGCCGGGCCTGCGCCAGCAGCCACAGCGAATGGCGCGCCTCGTGACTCAGGGCCTGCCACGCGTCATTCAGACGGCCCGCCACCGACAGATCCCCGATCGTGAGCTCGGCGAGGAGGCGTGCGGGAGACGAGAGAACACCGGCCAGGTCAGCCAGGCGCAATGCCGGACTCGCCGCGAGCCTGGCTCCGGCGACGCGGAGTGCAAGCGGAAGTCCGTCGCAGGCGGACGCGATGGCCGCAGCCGCCGAGCGCTCGGCGGCGAGGCGGTCTGTCCCGACGATCTTGCTGAGAAATGCGATGGCTTCGTCCTGGCTCATCGGGCCGACTTCGATGCTGTGCGCGCCTTCCAGATCAGAAAGCCGGGAGCTGCTGGTTACGAGGACCGCGCAGCCAGGAGAGCCGGGCAGTAGCGGGCGCACCTGAGCCGCCGCCGTCACGTCGTCGGCCAGTACCAGCACCCTGCGCCCCGCCAGGAGTGAGCGGTAGAGAGCCGCTCGTTCCGGCATCGCGCCGGGAACGCTAGCGGCCGGGACACCGAGCGAGCGGAGCACCTCGCCGAGGACGGCCGCCGGCTGCCTCGGCTCGCTTCGCCCGCCGAGACCGACGTAGAGCTGGCCGTCAGGGAACGCCTCGCGGGCAAGGTGGGCCGCCTGCACGGCGAGCGCGGTCTTGCCGGCGCCTGGCGGTCCGGTCACCACGGTCACCGCCATTTCGCTCGCGGGCATGCGCCGGGCCAGCCCCTCAATAGCCACTACGCGCCCGGTGAAGTCTGGCGGCGGGGCAGGCAGCTGGCATAGCGGTGTCCACACCGGGCGAGGACTCTGGCCCGTCGCGGCGAGCGCTCGCGGCCTGAAATCCAGTGCCGGACTGTCTGCGAGGATCTGCGCAAGCAGCTGGCGCGCCTCGGGACCGGGTTCCTGGCCGAACTCACGCGTGGTCAGCTCGCGCAGCCGGCTGTAAGCGTCGAGGGCGGCTGCCTTCTGGCCACAGCGGTACAACGCGAGCATGAGCTGCACGTGCGGGTGCTCGGGCAGCGGATCACCGGCGATGACGGCCCGGATCTGGCTGAGCATCTCGTGGTGCTGGCCAAGCGCGAGGCGGGCGTCGGTGAGCCACTCCCGCGAGTCGCGCCACTGCTCAAGCAGCGCCGTCGCGATGGTGCGCATCAGTGGCGTATCGGGAACGTCGGCCAGCGGCGGAACGCGCCACAGCCGGCAGCCCTGCTCGAGCAGCCGGGCGGCGTTCTCGGCATTGCCACCATCCAGCGCGGCGCGGCCGTGCCCGACCATTGCCCGGAAGTTGTCGGCGTCCAGTTCGCCTGGCTTGACGACAATCTGGTAGCCCGCCGGACGCGTCTCAACGCGCTTGTGGCCAGCCAGCGCGCGCCGGACATCGCGCATTCGTACTCGCAGGGCGGTGTCCGCGTCGCCTGGCGGGCTGTCCCCCCACAGCGCCTCGATCAGCACGGTCTTGGTCGTAGGCTGCGCGGCGTGTAGCAGTAGCACTGCCAGCGTCGCCCGCTGTGACGGCCGGGACAGAGCCAGCGGAGACCCATCGTCGGCTTCGGCCAGTAACGGTCCAAGGATGCTGAATCGCATCGCGGCTCCAGAACAACTACGGGCAAGAGCCAAGCCATCGCACAACGTGGCAGACACGATACTTCCGTGCAGCTCGCCGCATACAGGGAACGCGATACTTGCACGACGCAATTGCAGGAGAGGCCTCGCGCTCGGGCCGCCGGCCGGCACTACCCGCCTGCATCGCGGGGACATGCCGGCCGACAGTTCTTCCCTACAGGTGGGCTCCGTGCATGACGTGCATGAGTTCCACGAGCCCGGTGCCGAGCGCGACCAGGATCGCGATCACAATGAGCGCGAGCACTAGGCGGGCAATCGCCCGCCAGAACGCGACAAGCGCGACAGCGATCAGGACAACGACTACGTGCATCGACCGCTCCTGACTGGCTAGTGCCGTCAGGACAGGTCAGGCGATAGTTACCGGCAGACAAACCAACGGTTGCAATCTGTCACCGTGGCGGTCTAGCATGATCCTCATCGCCGACCTGTCCCGTCCTGGGCTGGCTTGGTGTTAATAGCGCGGTCGATGCGGCGAACATCGGCCGCGCTGTGCGTTCGGGGCCCGTTCTTCCGCGGGTACGGCTGCCGGCGGCTCTCGGTGCCATCCGCCGGCACTGCTGCAGAAGCAGGTCGCGCTGCTGTTAGCGCTCTCATCGCCCAGGGGCTACTCCAGACGCGCCTCCCCTCCGCCTCCCGTGATCATCACGGCGGCGATCTTTCAAGGCGGCCCCCTGCCGCCTCGCCGGCTCACTCAGCGAGCGAGTCTTGAGGAAACTGCCTGGTTGATTCAATGGTGCGGTTTGGCAATAGCCATTGGCAAGTGCCATTTGAAGGCAATAGAGTGCGGCATCGGACCGAAAATCGTCCACTGAGGCGAAGCGTGGTCAGCGGGAGGGACGGGACGCAAGTTGCCAGCATCCGGCAGCCCGACCGCACGCCGCCGTGAGCTTGGCGTACGTCTCAGGAACTTGCGCACCGAACACGGGCTGACAGTCGACCAGGTTGCTGAGCGGCTCATGTGCTCGCCGTCGAAGGTAAGTCGCCTGGAAACCGGCCAGCGAGGAGCCAGCGCACGAGACGTCCGGGATCTGTGCGATCTGTACGGCGTCACTGAAGACGAGCGTCAGCATCTCGCAGACCTCGCGGCTCAAGGAAGGCAAACGGCCTGGTACCAGGGCCAGGCCCTGCGAGGGTCACGCTACGTTGGCCTCGAAGACGAGGCTAAGACGGTCAGCGACTTCGGTCTTGGGCTCGTCCCAGGCCTGCTGCAGACCGCCGACTACGCCCGAGCGATCATGCAGGTCACCCTGCCGGCAATATCAGCGGACGTGCTCGAGCAGCGACTCGATGCCCGATTGGCCCGGCAGGAAAGAATGATCTCGCTGGGTCGACCTCGGCTTGAAGCCCTGCTGGAGGAATCCGTCCTGCACCGGGAAGTCGGCGGCCGGCTGGTGATGAAGGCGCAACTGGAGCGACTACTCGAGATGGCCGTGCTGCCCAACGTGACGATCCGCGTGATCCCGTTCGCGAGCGGCACGCTTCCTTCGAGCAACAACAAGTTCATCATCTTGACGTTCGAGAAGCCCGAGCTCCCATCGACCGTCTTCATCGAGACGCTGACCGAAGACCTCTA
Organism: Streptosporangiaceae bacterium; assembly: GCA_030040195.1. Taxonomy (GTDB): domain Bacteria; phylum Actinomycetota; class Actinomycetes; order Streptosporangiales; family Streptosporangiaceae; genus JAJYUU01. The sequence continues at coordinate 7,811 of JASHUE010000844.1, forward strand.
CCGCGACCGCCCGGAAGATGTTGCGGTGTATCAGGAGGCCTTCAGCATCATGCAAGGCATGGCGGCCACGCCGGGTCAGAGCCACGATCTCATTCGGGCCGCGATACGCAGTCTTAGGCCTGAGTGAGGGCTCGGCGCCATCGACGAGATCCGCAACCGACGGCTCATGGTGGCTCGCACCGGTGGCGTTGCCAGAAATGGCCAGCCGTCCATTCATGCGGCAGCCGGCACATTGGCGGCCGCCTGGCCGAGCTCACGTAGGGATGAGCCCCCGACCGGAGCTAGTCACAACTACCATATGCCTACGAATAGGATGAACATCGCGTTAAGGCAGGCGTTAAGAAAAGCCGCCTGCTCGACGTGACGCGAAATGGCGGGCAGGTGCCACCCCAGACAACCGCGCCGGGTGCAGACTGCGTTCTCCCAGGTTAGGAGACTCCGACCCGTCGGAGCTTGCCGTTCGGCAATGGGCCGACAAAGAAGTGGTGAAGTCGCTCGGCGTGGCAGTTGGGCTGGGAGAGTCACGGGGTACATCGTTGGCAACAGTTCGTGGATTTCATGCTCGTGGCTAAGCGACCGGGCCTATAGTGGCCGGGTTGCCAGCGTGGCAACCTATGTTATTCCGGCCTGGTGGCATTTCGGCAGTATGCCCGTGGCCGCACGGAAGGCCGGAAGATGACTCGTTACCAGGGGCAGTCACCGCGCATCGCCTGGCGTAAGGCTTCGGCGTACTGCCAGGGTGGCGAGTGCGCCGAGGTCTCTCAGCGAGACGGCGAGATCCTGCTCCGAAGCACTCGGTCGCCGGGGGATGTCGTCCGCCTTACCGCGGCCGAGTGGTCAGCGTTCGTTGCTGGCATCACCGCCGGAGAGTTCTCAGATTTCGGCTGAGTAACAAGCCGCGACGTCAGGTCTCGCGATCGCCAAGCGTCGAGGCGAATAGGTCGCCGGACTCAGCCACGCGGTCGAGCACGTCGTCCGCGGTGAACCTCAGGTCACTCGCCTTCCGGCACGACTCGACCTCCTCCCAGGTCACCGGCGTCGAAACCGTCGGCTGGTCAGTCGCACGCAGTGAATAAGGCGCCACCGTCGTCTTGGCCGCGTTGTTCTGGCTCCAGTCGACGAGGACCTTGCGCGGCCGGAGCGCCCTTGTCATCCGCGAAACAACGAGTTCCGGCTGCTGCTCCTCCAACTGCTCGGCCAGTTCCTTCGCCAGGTCGCTAGTCTGCTCGGACGTCACCCCCGAGGCTGCCGCGTAAAGTTGCAGGCCCTTTCTGCCCGAGGTCTTGGCCACCGGCTCGAGCCCGCGATCCCGGAGCAACGGCCGCAGCAGCAGCGCGACCTCGCAGCACTCGACGATCGTGGCCGGCGCGCCCGGATCGAGGTCGAACACCAGCAGGTCGGGTTTGCCGGTCTCGGGATAGCGCCACATCGGCACGTGCAGCTCGAGCGCAGCCAGGTTCGCCGCCCAGATCAGCGTGGGCAGGTCGCCGCCGAGTATGTAGTCCAGCTCATCCCGCGACTTGGTCGACCCGGGCGACGGAATCCGCACGGTCGGCACCCAGTCCGGATGCGCGGGCGCGTTCTTCTGGAAGAAGAACTTGCCGTCCACGCCGTCCGGATAGCGCTTGATCGTCACCGGCCGGTCGGCGATGTGCGGCAACAGCACCGGCGCGATCCGCTGGTAGTAGTCGATGACCTGGGCCTTGGTGAACCCGGCCGCCGGATAGAGCACCTTGTCCAGGTTCGATAGCTCCAGCTTGCGCCCATCGACCTGCACCGGCACTTTTTGCGCGCTAGGACTCACGAACGACCTCCGCCGGTTCCTTATCGTCGCGCAGGCCCTTATAGGCCGGAGCGCGGAGCCGACCGGACTTGGTCCATTTGACGAACTCGACCTCGGCGACGAGTTCAGGCTCAACCCACTGGGCGGAACGGGCTTCGTCCGCCGGAACGGTCTTCCCGAACGGCGACGTCGCCCGGCGCAACGGCTTCAGCTTGCCCGCCAGCATCTGCAATGTCCGCTGGGTGAACCCGGTGCCAACGTGGCCGCAATAGACCAGCGCACCGCCGTCCTGCACGCCGACCAGCAGCGAGCCGATGCCCCCGGCCCTGGCGCCCTCGCCGGGCTTCCAGCCACCGATCACGACCTCCTGGCGGAACAGATTCTTGATCTTCAGCCAAGACTGCGAGCGCCTGCCGGGTTCGTACCGGGACTGGAGCCGCTTGGCCATGATGCCTTCCAGCTCGTTCTGTTTGCTGACCGCCTGCACGTCCACGCCCGACTCACCGATGAACGAAGGCGGCGCCTGCCACCGGCCGCCGGTCAGCCCGAGGCCGTCCAGTAGCTCGCGTCGCTCGACGTAGGGCAGATCCAGCAGCGGCTTGTCGTCCAGCCACAGCACGTCAAAGGCCAGGTAGCTGACCGGCACCTGGCTGGCCAGCACGCGCGCCTGGGCCGCGCTGCTGATGTTCATCCGCTGCTGGAGCGCCTCGAAATCCGGCCAGTCGCTGTCACCGAATGCGACAACCTCACCGTCGAGGACGACCTGCCGGGCATCGACCGCGGCGCCTATGCCCGCGAGCTCCGGGTAGACATGGGTGACGTCACGCCCGGTCCTGGACACCAGCCGGACGGCTCCGTCTTCGATGAACGCCAGCGCGCGGATGCCGTCCCACTTCATCTCGTAGCCCCAGCCGGCGTCCCTGACCGGCAGCGTGCCCGCCGTGGCGAGCATGGGGCGCAGGCCCTCCGGCCCTGCCTGCTCCCACTTGCTGACCACAGTCGATCCTTACCCGCCGCCAACCCGGATAGCCGGATCATGGCAGACGACGCTGCGCGAGCCGCCGGCCAGTACCGCGGCTCGCGGGTCGCGGGACGCCCCGGTGCCGCGGATCAGACGATGGTGACGAAGCAGGGGCGTACCGGCTAACGGACGGCGTCCCGCCGCCTGGCACCATTCGGCTATGGCGCACGCGCAGCGGGATGCGACGGTCCGGATGGACTGGGGGCTGTCCGGAGCCGAGGCAGTCGGCGCAGACGCTGCCGTAGCCGTGATCGTTGACGTCCTGAGCTTCACGACGACGCTCACCGTGGCGGTCGAGGCGGGCGCGGAGGTGTACCCGTTCCGCTGGAAAGATGCTGCTGCTCGCGAATTCGCTCGAGACCATAACGCGGTGCTGGCGGTCGGGAGGTTCGAGGCGCGCGATGCCGACCCATCCGCGCGCGCGGTGAGCCTTTCGCCCGCAAGCTTTCAGACGGCGAAAGGCCTGGGACGCGTCGTGCTGCCGTCGCCGAACGGCTCTGCCCTCGCCCACGCACTGGCCGAACGGGGCGCGACCGTGATCGGAGCGGCACTGCGCAATCGATTCGCGGTGGCGCGCTGGATCGCTGACCTCATCACGGCTCAAACCCCCGCAGACACGTCGGCCGGCAGCAGGCCGCCGGCGATCGCCGTGCTTGCCGCGGGTGAGCGCTGGCCGGACGGCTCGCTCCGCCCAGCAGTTGAGGACCTCTGGGGGGCAGGCGCCGTCATCGCCGCGCTGTCGGAACTCGGCATCAGCGAGCAGAGCCCGGAGGCGTGGACGGCAGAGGCAGCCTTCAGGGGTGTCGAAGAGAGCCTGGCGGCCGAGCTTGCGGACTGTGCCAGCGGCCAGGAACTGGCCATGGTCGGCTTCGCCGACGACGTTGCAATTGCAGCTGAGCTTGACTCGAGCAACTGCGTTCCCGTCCTTATCGGTGAACGCTTCCTGAATGCCGGATAGCAAGGTCAAGTCATCTCGAATCCGGCCTCGTAATGGCTCGCTCACCGCTGGTATTCGCGATAGATTTTCATTGCGGCTTCGTCGTCCAGAAGCACGGGGGTTCGGCGTAGTGGATGCGCTACAGCCTGAGGACCCGCAGCGGGTTGGCATATACCTATTGCTGCACCGGCTTGGTACCGGCGGAATGGGCCGCGTCTATCTCGGCCAGTCCCCCAGCGGACAGATGGTCGCGGTCAAGCTGATCCGAGCGGAACTGGCCGGCAATCCCAACTTCCGGCGGCGATTCGCCCAGGAAGTGGCGGCCGCGAAGCGAGTCAGCGGGACCTTCACCGCCTCCGTCATTGACGCGGACCCCGAGGGCCCGCAGCCGTGGCTGGTGACCGCCTACGTCGCCGGGCCGTCCCTGGCCGATGCGGTGAATGACTACGGCGCGCTGCCGCTGGATGCAGTCCGGATGCTAGCCGCTGGCCTGGCCGAAGGGCTCGGGGCCGTGCACGCAGCCGGAATCGTGCATCGCGATCTGAAGCCGTCGAACGTGCTGCTGGCCAGCGACGGGCCGCGGATCATCGACTTCGGCATCT
>JASHUE010000845.1:0-3339 GCA_030040195.1 Streptosporangiaceae bacterium
GTACTCAAGCATGTGCACGGTGTCCTTGATGGTCTCCTGGTAGAAGTCCCCTGCCCTGGTCATATTGGAGTCGGAGAAGCCGAGCACGTGCCCGCCGAGCCGGTGCATAGCGGCCTCGGTGGACATTCGGGTCCTCGTGCTTGGCTGGTAGAAGGCGGTCAGCAGGGTCTTGTGCGCGAGCAGGTCGCCGTTGCGGCGCTTCTCCGCGTACGGGGCAAGCTCGTCGGCGACCCGGAAGATCTGGAGGAATTCCTCCCGCTCGAAGTCCTTGAGCGACAGGATGTCGCGGCCGATGAAACTCCTCATGTCAGGTGCTCCTTGCCTAGTTGGGCGGTTAGATCGTGGCGAACGTGTCGATCATGAGACGGACGTCGTCGCCGAGCGGGTAAAGGATCGGGCACGTGGCGCCGTTGGCGACGTATTCCTGGACCTTGGCGCGGCACTCTTCGGGAGTGCCCGAGGCAGAGATGGCCTGCACGGCGTCGTCGGGGACCAGCTTCATGGCCTTGCGGATATCGTCGGCTGTGGCCGGCCAGGTGATCATCTTGCCGATTGCCTCGATGAGCGCCGGATCCACCCCGCTGGCCTTCATGATGTGCGGTTGCTGGCCGAGATACTGGGTGAGCAGCTCGCGCGCGCGATCGAGGGCCAGCTCGCGGTCGGGATCCATTGAGCAGACCACAAGCTGCGGGCGGTCGATGTCGTCCAGTGCCCTGCCTGCCCGCTCGGCGCCGGCCGACAGCGCGCGCACGGCACGCGTCGTGTAGTCAGGACTGACCATGTAGTTGAGCACGACGCCGTCGGCGATCTGCCCCGCGAGCTCGAGCATCTGCATGCCCGTGGCGCCGATATAGATCGGTACCTTGCGCGGCCCGGTGTCGCCGTGCACGACGTCGAGGGCGACCTCGTCCAGGTGCACGAACTCGCCGTCGTAGCTGACCTGCTTCATGCTGAGCAGCTCGCGGACAGCCTCCACGACCTCGCGCATCGCCCGCAGCGGCTTGCGGCGGTCGACGCCCACCTTGCGCGCGAGCGGCTCCCACCAGGCACCGAGGCCCATGATTATCCGGCCGGGCGCCAGCTCGTCCAGCGTCGAAAACGTGGCGGCAAGCAGCCCGACATTGCGAGTCCAGATCGAGGCCACCCCGGAGCCAATCTTGATCCGGCTCGTCACGGCCGCGTAGGCGGCCATCGGAACGGTCGCCTCGCGCGCAAGCCTGCTCTCGGCTTGCCAGACCGCCTCGAAGCCGCGGGCCTCGGCATACTGCGCAAATTCCATGCTTTCGCGAAGCGGATGCTTGTCTTGCAGGTAGAGCGCGATCCTCATCTCGTCCTCCATTCAGCTGGCGCGAAGTCGTGCGGCGGGGTCTGCTCGACCCTGGACCACAGCCGGGCTGCCTGCGCCGAGCTTTTGGCCGCCAGCTCCATTCCGTCGAGCCGCGTAGACCGGCCATCTTCAACCACGAGCTGACCGGCTACGTAGACGTCCCGCACGCACCTGGCGTCCAGCCCGAAGACCCAATGCCCGGGCAGGCTCGCCGCGGTCAGCGGTGCGGGCGCTGGATACTCCAGGACCACAACGTCAGCGGGCGCGCCCGGTCGCAAGGTGCCGAGTAGCGGCTCGCCGAACGCCCGGCCGGCCAGCGCCGCTCCGGCCGAGAGCCGTGCCAGTGGCCACTGCGGCGGAGTTTGGAGCGCAGCCTCCCTGGCCCGGAAGAAGCCCGCCTGTGATTCGGCGATCATGTTGCCGCCGATTCCGTCGGTGCCGAGCGCGACGCGGCCTGCGCGCAGGCTGAATGGGGAGTGCCCGACGGAGTTGTTCATGTTGCTGCGCGGGTTGCAGGCGACCGTGGCCCGCGCACTCTCGATCAGCTTGATTTCGGCCGCACTGACGTGCACGCAGTGCGCAAGCAGGGCGTCGGCCGTGATGACCCCGGCCCGCTGGAGCCGGCGGGCCGCCGTCATCCCGCAGCGCGCCATCGAGTCCCGGTTGTCCGCTCCGTCCTCGGCGACGTGGATGTGGATACCGACCCCGGCCTCCGCCGCGCTGTCCACACAGGCGGCCAGCGTCTCGTCCGACATGGTGAATGAGGCGTGCGCGCCGATCATGCCGCGGGCCAGGGGACTTGCACGGGCGGCGAGGAACCGGCGGTTCTCGGCCAGGCCGGCCGCGGCTCGGCGGGCTCCATCCCGGTCCGTCACCTCGTAGCACAACACCGAGCGCAGGCCGAGTTCGCGCAGCGCCTCGGCGATGATGTCGAGCGAACCGTCAATGGCGTTCGGCGATGCGTGGTGGTCTATAACCGTGGTCGTCCCGGCCAGCAATGCCTCCAGGCCGGCGGCGAGCGCGGACGCCCGGATGCTCTCCTCGTCCAGGGCGCGGTCCAGCCGCCACCAGATGCGCTGCAGGATCTGCGTGAAATTCCCTGGCGGCGCGAGGTTGAAGGGCATGCCCCTGGCTAGTGCCGAGTAGATGTGGTGGTGGGCGCAGACGGCACCGGGCACGATGAGGGAGCCGCTGCAGTCACGGCGCATCACCCCGGCCTCGGCCGCCCGCGCGCCCAGAATCCGGTCACCACTGAGCACGAGGTCGGCCTCGATCACCTCGGGCGGGTCGAGCGACGTGACGACGGTTCCTCCGCAGAGCGCCACTGCCGTGCTGGCCGGGGTCATGACCGGGCCCGGCCCAGTCTCGGCACCGCCGCGCGTGCCGCGGCCGAGTCCTTCATCGGTAGCCGGGTCCGCCAGCTGCCATCGAACTGGCGGAGCGCGCCGGCGACCGCCGAGGCGGTCGGCACGAGGCCGATTTCGCCGACGCCCTTCGCGCCGTAGGGTCCCTCGGGCTGGTACACCTCGACGAACCGGCAGTCGACGGGCGGCATGCCCGCCGGCGGGATGATGTTGAGCGACTTCAGTGTCGTGGTGACTGGCCTGGCTGCCTCGACGACGTACTCCTCGGAGAGAGCTTGGCCCAGGCCCATGTGCACGGCACCCTCGATCTGCCCCTCGAGCAGCGTCGGGTTGATCACCCGGCCCGCGTCGTGCGCGGCTACCACCTTCTCGATCCGGCCCTCGTCGTCAAGCAGCACGACCTGCGTGGCCCAGCCGTAGGCGAAGTGGGTGACGGGCTCGGGGACCGCAGCGTCTGGAGCAGTGGTCCAGTCGATCGTGAACTCGCCGTAGAACTCCTCACCGGCCAGGCTGGCTAGCTGGTCGCGGCCGGGATGACGAGCGCCCGGACCGTAAAGCTGCTCGAGCCGGTCGGCAAGTTTGGCGGCCGCCGCTATCACGCCCTGGCCGCCAAGCACGGTGCCGCGCGACGCCGTGGTCTGGCCACAG
>JASHUE010000846.1:0-5685 GCA_030040195.1 Streptosporangiaceae bacterium
TGCGGCCCGAGCGGTCCCCGCCCATCTCACGCCGGCGGCCAAGGACCGGCCCCGTGAGCCGGGGCAGCACGACCACCCGACGCACGAGGTCCTCAGGGCGGGCCGGCTAGCTCTTGACCTCGGACGGCTGCAGGCAGATTCCGGCGTGGGCCCGGTAGCCCTGACCCGGCTCGAGGTGATGCTGCTCCGCGAGCTGATGGAGCACGCCGGGCGCTCGGTGCCCAAGGATGAGCTGCTCGCCACGGTCTGGGGGATTGACTTCGACCCCGGCTCGAACGTCGTGGATGTCTGCGTACGTCGGCTCCGGTCCAAGCTGGGGTTCGACCTCATCGAAACGGTACGCGGTGCGGGATATCGGCTGGCCTCCTAACGGCAGCGTCACTGCGGACCCGCCCGGCTGGCTTCGCGGGCGGCTCGCGGGAGCGACCGCCCGGCTCTTCCACGGCTGGCGAGACTGGCCCGGCTGGCTCGATCTGGCCTGGGTCGCGCTGTGGATCTTCGGCCTGGTCGGGATCGTCGTGTTCGAGCGGTGGGAGGCCATCCCGTTCCACCTGATCTGGATCATGTTCGCACTGCTCTATAGCTTCCGCATCCGGCGGACTAAGCCAACCCTCTGGGTCATGGGCGCGATGATCGTGACGACGTTCGGCGCGATCCTCGTGGATGTCCTCCGCGGCGCCCAGCCAGCCGACGAGCTGACCGAGGTCCCGCTGATGGCCGCCATGTTCTGGGTCATGATGTGGCACGGCCACCGGAGGCTGGCCGCCAACGCCGAGCGGGTCCGCGTCAGCGAGGAGAACGCTCGGCTGCTCGCCAGCCAGCGACGATTTCTCCAGGATGCCTCGCATCAGCTCAGAACGCCGATCACGATCGCCCTCGGGCATTCGGAGTTGCTCGCGCGGAGCCTGGCCGATCAGCAGGACAAGCGCGATATCCACGTCATCGTCGGCGAGCTGAACCGGCTGCGCATCCTCAGTGACCGGCTGCTGGTGATAGCCGCATCGGAGAACCCCGATTTCCTGCAGCCGGAGCCGGTCGCCCTTGACCAGCTCACGATGGAGGTGATCAGGCGGTGGCGGCCGACCGCCGACCGCCGCTGGCAGCTCGGCCGGCTCGATCGGTCGATCGTGAACGCCGACCGCGAGCGGCTGCGCCTTGCCGTGGATGCGCTGCTTGAGAACGCCACCCAGCACACCGCCGCCGGAGACATGATCCGGCTATCGGTGGAACGGGACGTGAACCCCGCGTTCGTGCGCATGATCATCGAGGACGGCGGGTCCGGCGTCCCGGCCGCTGAGATCGCGAGCATCTTCGAGCGATTCACGACCGGTTCGAGCACCGGCCGCCGACGCGGCACGGGCCTTGGCCTTGCGCTGGTCAGGGCCGTCGCCCACGGTCATGGTGGTGAGGTCAGAGTCCGCAGCACGCCGGGTGAGGGCAGCACGTTCGAGCTCGTGCTGCCTGTGCTCCCGGCGACCGCCTTGGGCCCGGAGACCCTGCCGTCATCCGACGCGAAGCCAAGCGCGGTCCGCCGGGCCAGCAACCCCTATGTGCCGACCAGCCGGCGATGACCGGGCTTACCCGCCGGCCGCTGACCTGCGCGGCACCGATTCGACTGGCACTAAGCTGCGTGGACGACTCGCGCCCGCCAGGTGACCAGGATGGAGGCTGACCCGGTAGTGCAGACCACCCCTCCATACGTACCGGTCCGGTCGAGTGCCTGGCCGAAGCCCAGGCTTCCGCGCTGGATTTATCCCGCTCTCGCGGCGTTCCTGGTCGTTGCCGTCCTGGTCGCCCTGGTGCACAAGCCGTCCAAGGCCGAGCAGGCCACTGACCTACGCGGCTTCCTCAGCTACGTGACCAGCGACATTGAGTCCTGCGCCGGCGGGGTCGGCGAGTCGCTGGAGGCGCTGCACGAGGTACAGGCGGGGCAGAACTCCGCAGCAGACGTCAGCGACGGCATCAGCGTCGCCCAGCAAGGCGCGCAGAACTGCGGACCCGCCACCAACGAGTCGATCGACGACCTGGAGAACTACCAGGTAGAGCAGTCGCTGGACAGCTACAACCTGGCCGGCGTGGTGACCGGCCTCATCAACTGGGCCGCCCCCGACGCCCAGCGCGTCCAGACCGACGTCGCGAACGTGCTGTCGGCTAGGACCGCGGTGGCGCGTAGCCAGGCGGAGGCCCGGCTCAATGCCGACTTGGTCGCCCTCAACAAGCAGAGATCACAGATCGACACCGTGATCAATGCGGCACGCAAGGCGCTGGGAGTGACCCAGCCTGGGCCCGCACTGCCGGGCTGACGCATCCGCGCCAGGATTGCTAGGAGATCTTAAGCACGATGTCGGGGATGAACTCCGGTCTCAGCGACACCAACTCAGTGCTGATCGCGGCCTTCCGCTCCGCCCTGCTGCACCAGGGAATCGTCGTGCTCGCCGTTCTCGCCCTCCTCGCGCTGGCCTGGATCGGCGTCCGGGAGTGGATCCCGGCCGCGAAGGCCGCGGTGGGCGGCCGGGCAGCAGCGCCTCCGGAGGCGCCCGGCCGGCGGCTGCTCCGCATCGGCTTCGGCCTGGTATGGATCCTCGATGGCATCCTGCAGGCGCAGCCCGCGATGGCGGAAGGGATGCCGTCCCAGGTCATGCAGCCCGCCGCCGTCGGCTCGCCCGGCTGGGTGCAGCACCTGGTCAACTGGGCTGGCACCGGCTGGTCCTATCACCCGATCCAGGCCGGCGCGGCCGCCGTCTGGATCCAGCTGGGAATCGGCGCGTGGCTGATAGCGGCGCCGGCTGGCCGGCCTGCCCGGCTGGCTGGCCTGGCCAGTACGGCGTGGGGCCTCGTCGTCTGGGTTTTCGGCGAGGCGCTCGGCGGTATCTTCGCGCCCGGCCTCAGCTTCCTGTTCGGCGCTCCAGGGGCGGTCCTGTTCTACTGCGTGGCCGGCCTGCTCATCGCGATGCCGGACCGGAGCTGGCAGTCGCCGCGCCTCGGTCGGCAGATGCTGGCCGGGCTCGGGGCGTTCTTCCTGGCGATGGCGGTACTGCAGGCATGGCCGGGCAATGGATTCTGGACGGGCAGCTCGCACGGCCGGCTGGGCACGCTGGCCAGCATGGTTCAGTCGATGGCCGCGACGCCGCAGCCCCGCTTCCTGGCCGGGTGGCTGACTGCGTTCCAGTCGTTCGCCACAGCCAACGGCTTCGCGGTCAACCTGTTCGTGGTCATCGTGCTGGCCCTGATCGGCGCCGGATTGCTTACCGGGCGGCCGCGGCTGATCCGCCCGGCGCTCGCGCTGATGGCGGTCGTCTGCCTCGCCACCTGGCTGCTGGTCCAGGACCTCGGGTTCCTCGGCGGAGTGGGCACCGACCCGAACAGCATGATCCCGATCCTGCTGCTCGCCGCGGCCGCCTACGTGGCGCTGGAGCAGCCGGCGGTGGCACCGGCCGCTGAACCGGTCCAGTCCCTGGCTGCGGCCGACGCGGCCCCGGCCTTCGAGGCGGCTCGGCTCAGCCGCGCACGCACCACCCTCGCTGGCGCGGCCCGCGCCTTCGGGGCGGTCAGGGTCCGGGCGGTCGTGGCCATCTGGGCAGCCGTCGTCGTAGTCATCGGCGCCGGCCCGATGATGATGGCGCAGGCCAGTTCGACCGCCGACCCGATCATCGCGCAGGCGATCGACGGGAACGCGGCCCCGCTGAACTACGTCGCCCCGGGGTTCACACTGACCGATCAGAACGGCCACCAGGTCAGCCTGGCCAGCCTCCACGGCAAGACAGTGCTGCTGACCTTCCTTGACCCGGTGTGCACCTCGGACTGCCCGGTGATAGCCCAGGAGTTCCGCCAGGCTGACCACCTGCTCGGTGCCACCTCGGCGCATGTGGAACTCGTCGCGATCGTGGCGAACCCGATCTACCGCAGCGTCGCCTACACCAGGGCGTTCGACAGCCAGGAGGGACTGGCGGGCCTGCCGAACTGGCTGTACCTCACCGGATCACTCCCCCAGCTGCAGCAGGTCTGGAGTAACTACGCGATCGCCGCGCAGATCCTGCCCGCCGGCGGAATGATCGCGCACAGCGATGTCGCGTACGTGATCGACGCCAACGGGCACACCAGGACAGAGCTGGACTTCGACCCGGGGCCGGGCACGTCAAGCTCGGTGTCCTCGTTCGCGGTGGAGCTCAGCGACGCCGCGCAGAGCGTGATGCGATCGGCATGAGGATGAACCGCACAACAGTCAAGGCCACCGCTGCGAGCCGGATCGTCGGCGCCGCCGCGCTCATCGCCGGCGCCATGCTCGCGGCCGGATGTGGCGGCACGACCGCGAGCCCTGGCGGTGGCGCCGCGCCGACCGTCAGCGTCCCGCTCGCCACCTCCGAGGGCGGAACCGGCCTCCCCAGCTGGGCGGTCGTCGAGATGGGCGGCTCGAGCGCGACGTACAACAACTTCTGGGAGCTGTTCGTGCGCCCGGCCGGGTCGGCGCAGTGGAAGCTCGCCACTCCGCTCGGCGTGGCCAGCAACGGCGGACTGGCCATCGCCAGCACTGGCCCCGGGCTGGTGGCGGGATTTCAGCCGAGCCAGGACCTGACGTTCTCGCCGCTGGCGACCGCCCCGAGTTCGGCCGCGGCCTGGTCCCAAGCCAACGCCCCGGTATCTCCGGGTCTGGCCAGCGTGCCTGACGCGCTGGCCGCCGGCCCCGCCGGCCAGGTTCTCGCGCTCACCCACACGGGCGAGGTGCTCCTCGGCGCCCACGAGGGCACCGCCTGGACGCGGCTGGCCACGCTGCGGTCGATCGCCAGCAGCGCCGCCGGGCGGTCCTGCGGGCTGACCGCGCTCACCGCGGTCGCGTGGACCCCAGCGGGTGCGCCGATGGTCGCCGGCGACTGCAGCAGGCCAGGCGCGGCCGGGGTCTTCACGCTGTCGTCCGGAGTCTGGCGTGCGGCCGGTCCGACTCTCTCCGGTGCGACCGGCCGCACCGGGTCCGATGTCATCGGACTGGCCACGACGGGCAGTAACACCACCGCAGTGCTGGCCGTCGGCAGCGGCGCGACCGCCAGGGTATTCGCCGCGTGGTCGGCTGACGGCGGCGCGCGCTGGACCCTGTCGCCGGGGCTGCGCACCGCCGCCCTGACAGCCGGAGCTACGCCGTCGGTCTCGTTCCTCTCCGACGGCTCGACCGGTCTGGTGCTCACCGCGGCCGCGGGACGCCCGGCCGCGAGCCGCGCTTACACCATCGGCTGGCGGGCCGGCCAGTGGGCCGCACTGCCGGCGCTGCCCGCGCGGTCAGGTCCCGGCCAGCTCGCGACGCTGGCGGCGACCGCAGGCGGTGACCCGCAGGCTCTCATCGTCGACCGCGGCACGCTCACCGTCTGGCAGCTTGGGTCGGGCCAGTGGGCGCTGCAGCAGACGGTGCGGGTGAGCCTTCCCTACGGGTCCTCGGACTGAGCTGGAGCCATGAGCTACATCGTCAACCACTGGTCCTTCGACCCGTTCCTCATCATCGCGATCGTGCTCGCGGTGTGGCACGAGATCGGCCTGGCGCAGCTCAGAGGGCGCTTTGAGCCGAAGCTGACCAGCCAGCGGCGGATGCGGTCCCTGCGGTTTTATGCGGGCCTGGTTGTACTGCTGATCGCCGTCGAGTCCCCGATCGAGTACTGGTCATACGACTACTTCTTCGTGCACATGATCCAGCACCTGCTG
>JASHUE010000847.1:0-7736 GCA_030040195.1 Streptosporangiaceae bacterium
CGCCAGGCCCACGCCGAAAGCGACGAAGACAAGTCCAAGCAGGAACATCGTCGCGCCCATGCGCGCGATCAGCCCTGGGTCTGACGCGTACCGAGTGCGCGCCATTGGCGCCGCCTCCCTTTCCTGAGCAGCCGACTCTGCGTGCCGCCCGTTACTTCATTACACATAATGTCGTGCCGTGCTCAGGGCAGGGTCAAAAGTCACTCTTAACTTCCTGCAGGATTCCTGTCCACGGTGACAGCAACCCCATCACGTGCAACGCAAACGCGACCGTACTCGTTCCCGGCAGCCTGCCGGACTTAGCCCGGAATAAGCCCATCGTCGGTCAGCAGCCTGCGGACCTCTTCCATGGTGGTCTCAGCCGAGGGGACGATCAGGCCGGACGGCTCGAGCGTGCCCGGCTCGACCGGCTCGCCGACGTCCCTGAGCTTACCGAGCAGTGCCTCAAGCGCCTCGTGGAACGCCGGCTCGTCCGAGCGGTCCACCGTGGCCTCCAGCTGCGCATCCAGCTCGTTCAGCTCGCCGACCGCGGACTCCGGAACCCGCAGCTGGCCCTCACCCAGGATGCGCACGATCATTCCGCGTCCCCGGCCTGCTCGACCGCCGGGGCGCTCGCGGGCTCGGCGCTCGCTCCGTCCGCCTGGCCGCCCTCGATCTGCCGTGGCGCGCTGCTGGTCAGCGCGGCCTTCATCTGCTCCAGCTCACGGTCCACGCTGTTGCTCGCGCCGATGCGGTCCAGTTCGGCCTGGATGTCGTCGCGCGGCCCACCGCCGACCATGTCGTCCAGCGCGCCGGAGGCCATCAGCTCGTCGATAGCGCCGGCCCTGGCCTTCATCTGCTCGGTCTTGTCCTCGGCCCGCTGAATCGCCAGGCCGACATCGCCCATCTCCTCGGAGATCCCGGTGAAGGCCTCGCTGATCCGGGTCTGTGCCTCGGCTGCGGTATAGGTGGCCTTGATGGTCTCCTTCCTGGTCCGGAAGGCGTCGACCTTGGTTTGCAGGCGCTGCGCGGCCCCGCTGAGCTTCTCCTCCTCGCCCTGAAGCGAGGCGTACTGCGTCTGGAGGTCCACCAGCTGCTGATTGATCCCGGCCTTGCGCTGAAGCGCCTCGCGGGCGAGATCCTCGCGGCCAGCAGACAGCGCGTCGCGAGCCTGCCTGTCCAGCTTGTCTGCCGACTGCTGCAGCTGGTTGACCTGCAGTTCCACGCGCTTGCGCGACGTCGCGACGTCGGCCACGCCACGACGGACCTTCTGCAGCAGCTCAAGCTGCTGCTGATAGGAGTAATCCAAGGTCTCGCGCGGATCTTCCATCCGGTCGAGCGCCTTATTGGCCTTAGCCCGGAAGACCAGCTGGACCCGCTTCATGACGCCCATGGGCGCGACCATCCCCTCATCGGAATCCGCTGCTACGGTGCCGTCCGGGGTCGCGGAACAGCGTCGGTGATAGCCAACGGACATATTGCCGGCAGATCTTGCCTTCAGCCTACGACGTTGGAACGCGGGCCGTCATCACAGAGTGCCCGCTCCGTGCCGCCTGAAGGCGCCTGATGGGCCACGGGGCCGGGCTCATGGCCACACCAGGAGCGCGGGCAATCCGCGACCGAGGAACGGAGTTCTGAGGCGTTCGTCCCGGTAGGCTGTGGGTGTGTTCCGACGACGCCCCAGCGATACCCCTGACGTGCTCGAGAACGAGCAGCCTGAACCAGACGCGGCCCCCGACGCTGATCGGCCCGTCCGGTCGAGTTACACACCGCCGAAGGCTGGACCGACGCCGAAGCGGAGCGAAGCTGAGGCAAGCCGGCGCGGGCCCTACCAGGCGCCGGCCGACCGCAAGGCCGCGGCCCGGCAGAGCAGGGAGCGCGATCGGAGCGACAGGACCAAGCGGACAGAGGCGCTCCAGCGCGGCGAGGAGTGGGCACTGCCGAGGAAGGACCGGGGACCGGTCCGAGCCCTCGCCCGCGACGTCGTCGACTCGCGGCGCAGCCTCTCCGAGTACTACCTGATCGCCGTTATCCCGATCTTCGTACTGATCTTCCTGCCATACACCTTCCTCAAGCTCGCCGCCGACGCCTTGGTCGTGATGATCCTCGTCATCGTCGCGCTCGAGGGCTACATGGTCGGGCGCAGGGTGCAGCGGCTGGCGAACGAGCGCTACCCCGGCCAGAGCACGCGCGGCGTGCGCTTGTACGCGGCCATGCGCGGGACCCAGATGCGCCGGCTACGCATCCCCAAGCCCAGGGTCGACGTGGGCGACGAGATCTGATCGCTCGGGAGCCCGGTAAGAGCCGGCAGATAACCGGACTACTAGGTTGTCCGCCATGGAACACCGTCATTTGGGCCGCAGTGGCCTTAAAGTCAGTGAGATCGCCTACGGCAACTGGATCACGCACGGCTCGCAGGTAGAGGAGGACGCGGCCGTTGCCTGCGTCCGAGCCGCGCTCGACGAGGGAATCACCACGTTCGACACCGCCGATGTCTACGCGCGGACCAGGGCCGAGACCGTTCTCGGCAAGGCGCTGCACGGGGTGCGGCGTGAGTCGATTGAGCTCTGCACGAAGGTGTACTGGCCGACCGGTCCGGGCGCCAACGACAGCGGCCTGTCGCGCAAGCACATCATGGAGTCGGCCCATGCCTCGCTGCGAAGGCTGGACGTCGACTACATCGACCTATACCAGGCACACCGGTTCGATCACGAAACCCCGCTGGAAGAGACGCTCCGGGCCTTCGACGACCTGGTCAGGCAGGGCAAGGTGCTGTACATCGGCGTATCGGAGTGGCGAGCCGAGGAGATCTCCGCCGCGATCAAGATCGCCGCGGAGCTGGGCTTCGACCGGATCGTCTCCAACCAGCCTCAGTACAACATGATCTGGCGCGTGATCGAGGCCGAGGTCGTGCCGCTGTGCCGGCAGGAAGGAATCGGCCAGATCGTCTGGTCACCCATCGCCCAGGGCGTCCTGACCGGGAAATACCTGCCTGGCACCGAGCCTCCCGCGGGGTCCAGGGCCTTGGACCAGACCGGGTCGCGCTTCATATCCGAGCTGCTCGTCGACGATCTCCTGATCAGGGTGCAGCAGCTGAAGCCCGTGGCCGAGCAGGCCGGCCTGACTCTCGCGCAGCTGGCGATTGCCTGGACCCTGCAGAACCCGGCAGTCTCGGCGGCGATCATCGGCGCCACCCGGCCCGAGCAGGTCAGGGAGAATGTGCGCGCGGCGGGATTGCGGCTTGAGGAATCCGCCATGCGCCAGATCGACGAGATTCTCGGCGACGCCGTAGTCACCGACCCGGCCGAGACGGCCAGCCCGCCACAGCGTCCCTAGCGCCAAGCCAGTGCCGTGCGCCTGATGCGGGCGGCATGTCGCTACTCCTCGGCTGGATGCAGGCTCATCGGGCCGTACTCGACGCGGCCGTCCTCGGTCAGCGTGACCCGGTCGACGCCCGCCTTGAGCAGGCTGGGCCAGTGCTCGCCAAGCCAGCTCTCCGCGTCGCCCTGGCTGCTGAACGTCTCCTTCAGCAGGTCACGGGCCGGTACAGCCGTGCCATCTTCCCTCTCCAACTGCCAGGTCCAGGTCATTTCTCGCCTTGCGTAGCTAGGATCAAGGCCGGCTCTCGACGGCCCCCATGGTAACTAACCGCAACTGACAGGCAGGCCAGTGGACGCGCTCTTGATCGGCACCGGAGGAGAGCGCGGCTGGCCGCAGGATGGCTGCTCGTGCGCCTCATGCCTGCGCGCCGCGGCGGCCGGGACTCGCCGGGCGCCTGGCCGCGCACACGTCGATGGGCAACTGGTGCTGATCCCGGGAGCGCCGCCCCGGTCGTCGAGCGGCAGTACGAGCCACCGGGTAGTGGCGGTTCCGGGCGGCTGGGACATCACCGGGCCAGACGGCGGCCGGCTGCTGGCCGCGGCGGGTCCGGGAGCGGTTCCCGAGCCACCAGACGGGACGGCCCGGTTCGATATCGCGCTGCTCGACCTGCTCGCCAGCCCCGCCCATCTCGGGCTGCTGCGTGCCCGCGGCCTGGTAACCGAGCAGACGCGCGTGGCGGCGCTCTACACCGACCACAGGATCAGCTCCAAGCGGGAAATGGCCCGCCGATGCGCTCTCTGGCGGGCCACTGCGGGTCAGGACGGGCAGGTGATAGGCACCGCCGAGCAGTCGGCCGGCCCATCGGAGCGAGTTGGGCCAGGGCGTCCGCACCGGACGCTGGTCCTCGGCGGGGCGCGATCTGGCAAGTCGAGGGAGGCCGAGCTGAGGCTGTCCGGCGAGCCGTCGGTGACCTACCTCGCCGCCGGGCCCTGGGCCGAGGAGCAGTGGGAACGCACGGACGGCGAGCCCGACCCCGAATGGGCGGACCGGGTGGCCGCGCACCGCGCGGCTCGGCCCTCCTGGTGGCGCACCGAGGAGAGCCTGGACGTGGCCGGGGCCCTGCGGCGGGAGACGGGCGCGCTTCTGATCGACGGAATCGGGACCTGGCTGGCCGCCGTGATGGACCAGGCCGGCGCGTGGCCCGAAGACGCGGCCGACTGGGCACCCCGGCCGGCGGCGGCGGACCCGCAGCACGTTGTCTCGGCCAAGACCGACGAGTTGATCGACGCCTGGCGGCAGACCGCGGCTCTGGTGGTGGCTGTGACCGACGAGGTCGGTTCCGGGCTGGTGCCCGCCTACCCGGCGGGCCGCATGTTCCGGGATCAGCTTGGCTGGCTGAACCAGCGCCTAGCCGCCGAATCAGACGTCAACATGCTGGTCGTGGCGGGTCGGGCCATGATCTTGCTAACCTGACCCGAACCATCACTATCCGGGCTAGCGACCGCGAACGGCGCGAGATGGGTCCTGGAAGCTGTTAAGTTCTATGCGCTAGCACTCTGATCAGGACTATCCTCCCCGACCCTGTCCTGGCTCAGCCTCGTGATCAAGGTGGTGACGACATTGACTCGCGTTGTCGTCGTAGGTGACCTCATGACGGACACGGTCGCGCACGCGCACCTGGCGCTGGCCAGGGGCAGCGACACGCCCGCCACCGTGACCATGCACGGCGGTGGTTCCGGCGCGAATATCGCGGCCTGGCTGGCCGTCGACGGGTGCGAAGTCGCGTTCGTGGGCAGGCGCGGGGCAGACATCGCCGGCCGGAACCGTGACATGGAATTGATGGGCTACGGGGTAGACGCGCGCCTGGTCATGGATCCCGACCGCCCGACCGGCACGTGCGTCGTGATGGTGACCCACAAGGGCGACCACACCATGCTGTCCGACCCCGGGGCCAACGCGGCCCTGTCCCCGGAGGATCTGCCTCAGGACCTGTTCGCGCCCGGCAGCCACCTGCATGTCTCCGGTTACACGCTGCTCAATCCGGGGTCGCGGCCTGCGGTTCTGGTCGCTCTCAGCACCGCCGACAGAGCCGGGATGTCCATCTCGATCGATGGCGCGTCCGCCGCACCCCTGGAGCGAGTGGGCGCCGAGCCGTTCCTGCAACTGACCAACGGCGCCACCCTCCTGTTCGTGAACGCGGCTCAGGGCAAGGTCCTGACCGGCCGGGACGATCCGGGCCAGGCCGCCAGGGTGCTGAGCGCCTGGTACCCGCACGTGGTCATGAAGCTCGGCCCGGACGGCGCGATGATGTACTCCAACGGCCGGCCCGACCCGGTCAGGGTGCCGGGGCCGCCGATCGAGCGCATCGTCGACGGTACAGGCGCGGGCGACGCCTTCGTCGCCGGATTCCTCCCGGCCTGGCTGGACAACAAGCCACCGGGTGAGGCGCTCGTCAGCGGTTGCCGGCTGGCCGCACGCGCTCTCAGCCTGGTGGGCGCCCGTCCACTGCTGTAGTCGTCGCGGCAGCGTGCCGCTAGCCGGCATGTGCCAGCACGAAGTCCGTGACGGCCTGGCTGTAGGCCTGCGGCTCCTCGAGGTACGGGTAGTGACCGGACCGCTCGAACTCGCGCATGGTCCCGTCCCTGACCGACGTCCTGAAGGCGGCCAGCATGCCCGGCGCCGCGACCAGGTCGTCGCGTCCGCGCAGCAGCAACGCCGGCCTCCTGATCCGCGGCAGTAGCGACAGCACCGGCTCGTACATCGCGGCCAGCAGGGGCCAGTGCGAGTTGCCCCGCTGCCACTGCTCCTGCGTGAACCCCGAGTCTTCCAGCAGCTCGCTGAAGTCGGCCGCGCCGTCCGGATCGTGAAAGAATTGCTCCAGGTAGTACGCGCCCAGCGTCTGCATCGCGCCCTTGGCGTCGTCGCCGAAGACCAGCCGCGCGGACTTGGCCGCCAGCTCCCGGCAGCGCTCGGCGTCGGCGAGCTGCCCGAGCGCCTCGAGCCTGCGGGCCACGACGGGCAGGCGGTTACGGTCGGTCATGTCCGCGTCCCAGCACGGGCAGTCGAAGATCACCGCGCGGACCGCGCCGGGATGGCCAGTCACGTACCGCAGCGCGTACCCGGCCCCGGCCGAGTGCCCGAGCACGGCCCAGGACTCGATCCGCAGCCTTCGCCGCAGCGCCTCGAAGTCCGTCACCAGCAGATCGGGCGTGAGCGGCGGAACGCCTGGCAGCGGCTCCGACCGCAGCGTCCCGCGCTGGTCAACTCCGATGATGCGCAGTTGCGCCGCCAGCAGGTCACCCTGCGCCCTCATGAAGTCGTAGCAGCCCTGGCCGGGCCCGCCATGAACGTAGAGCAACGCCGGCGCTGCGGGATCACCGCGATCATCGACGAAGATCCTCGTGCCATTGACGGCGACCAGGCGTGCGGACAACTGCTACCTCCGACGTGCCCCGTTCCCTCGTGCCAACCTAACCGGCCGGGGATCAAGAGCGCCGCCGGTCTACCCTGGCAGCGCTCGATGCTCGTCGAGCCGGATCCAGAATCTGTCCTTGCCGTCCGCCTGGCCATCGGGGACTCCGCCGTTGGCGAGGATTATTTTTCGTGACGGCTCGTTGTCGAACCGACACGTGAGCAGGACGCGCCTGAGGCCGATCTTGCGGCATTCGGCCAGCCCGGCCGCGAGCATCCGCGTGCCATGGCCCTGCCGTCGCCAGTGGGGCGCGATGCTGTAGCCGATGTGCCCGCCTGACCGCGCGAGTTCGGGGGTGAGCCCGTGCCGGATGACGAGTTCTCCCAGGTAGTGCTGGCCGGAGATGTACCAGAGGATCGTTGTGGGCACGCCCCACCAGAACGGCGTGCCCTGCCGCACCGCCACCAGCGCGCCGAAGTCCGCCTCTGCCCGCTCCAGGAGTTCGGTCGAACTGCCCTCCTCCGCGCGGTCGGCCCGCTCGGCCGCCAGCCACGACGCGCGCACCGCGGTCGTCGGCACTTGCAGCCTGGGCGGTTCGGTCAGTTGCACGAGGTCATCGTCAGTTGCGGCCCAGGTCAGGCACAACTCGTTTATCGCCTCGCCGCTTTCCGATCGGAACTGGCTCGTCCCCGGCCAGCCCCGGAGCCGCACTCGGGCCGTCCGCGCCCCTACACTCACGGCGGAATCAGTCCCCAGACTGACTTGCGAGGTTCGCGGATGACGTCGTACCTGGAGCAGTTGTTCTCACTGGCCGATCGCGCTGCCGTCGTGACCGGAGGTAGCTCGGGAATCGGCCGCGCGATCGCGCGAGCCCTGGGCCAGGCCGGAGCGTCCGTTGTCGTCGTCGCTCGCGGCCAGGCCGGCCTGGACGACACGGTCGCCGAACTGCGTGCGGCCGGCTGTCAGGCGGCTGCGGTCAGCGCCGATCTCGGCGACCGGACGGCGGTCGCCCGGGCAGCCGCAG
>JASHUE010000848.1:0-10206 GCA_030040195.1 Streptosporangiaceae bacterium
TTGGGCTGCGCGAGTGGCTCGCCGCGCCGGGGCAGCGGGTTGCGCACCGGCAGGGGCTCCGGCTGCGGGCTCAGGTCAGTCACGCTGTCGTATCGTAATCGGCGAGCTGAGTGCTTGGACGATCTTCTGGGATGTTCACGCCAAAGCTACTTCGGTCACCGCTTGCTACTACTCGCTCGGTAGCATGCTCCGGAACACCGATATCAGGGCGCTCTTCTGCTGGTCGGTGAGGCGGCCTTCCGCCTGAATAGCGGCCTCCACGCTGACCTCCCCCGACGCCGACGGGTCATGCTTATCCCGGTGATGGAGCAGGCCGGCCTGCGTGAGCAGCGTCTGGGCCGGGACGTTCAGCGCGTCGGATATGAGCCTGATCACCCTGACCGATGGCTGGTGGAGGCCTCGCTCAATCTGGCTGAGGTACGGATTGGAGAGCTTGGTTCGCTCGGCTAGCTGTCGTAGCGACAGGTTGGCCAGCTTGCGCTTGTTCCTGATGAACGCGCCCAGGGCCTCCATTTGGGAATCCCGCGGCTCGGTCACCTAACTCCCTCCCTGCGAAAGGCGTGCCCGGCGGCTGGCATGCGCGCAGCCGCCGGGTGTCGCTGTGCTGCGCGGCCGGCTACTCCTTGGCCTCGCCGCGCGGCTTCGGGCTGGGGCGCTCACCGGCGCTGGCCTTGGCCTTCGCGGTGGTCGTCCTGGCTGGGCGAGCGGCCTTCGGCCTGGCCGTGCGCGCCTTGGCCGGGCCTGCCTTGGCAGCGCTCGGCTTGGCAGTGCTCACCTTGGCGGTGTCTGCCTTGGCCGTCCCCGGCATCGCTGAGCTCGGCTCGGCCTGCGCCTTCTCCGGCTCTGGCTCCGCCTCTGGCTCCGGCTCTGGCTCCGGCTCGGCGGCCGGGGCAACAGGGCTGCTCTCCACGGGCGCCACGGTCACCTTCACCGACCGAGGCGGCTCGGCGTGCTCGCCGCGTCGGCTGGACGACAGCGAACCCGCCACGCGGGTCAGCCTGCTGACGCCCTCTGTCACCAGCGGGGTCCCAAGCTCGACCGCCTTGCCGGCCAGCTTGCGCTGGGTGGCGAGCATCTGGCCCGCGCTGTCGGCAAACTTCCGCTGAGTGGCGCGGGCCTGCCCGGCCAGATCATGGGCATGGCCACGGAGCTTGTCCGTGTTCGTCAGGTCGCTGACTGACGGCAGGTGCACATCCGGCCTCCGGAACGGCAGGCTGGGCAGGACGGCCTTGGCGAGCTGATTGCCAGCGCGAACGGCACCGCCGACGGTCTCGCGGCCCTTGCGTACCTGGTCCTGGCGCTTGCGGAACCGCTCGTGGCCCTTGTGCACGGCGGCGGCCACCTGCTCCTGAACTTCCTTTGCGACGGCGCGAGTGTCCATCACTGAATCCTCCTCTGGGTCCAACATGCAAACTATATCAAGCGCACCGCGTAATTTGTCAAGCGGCCCAGCGCGCGACCAACCTGCCCGCGGCCCGCACCCAACAGGGAGGTTCACCTTCGCGTGTCGGGATGAGTCAGGTCAGGTGGACGCCGGTTCGCCTGCCGGACGCACCGTGAAACCGCGGTAGTTGTCGGCCGCGATCTCGTCACAGATCTGCCGGTAGGTGCCCACGCCGCCGATGTAAGGCATGAACACCCGCGCCTTGCCCGGCACGTTCGCGCCCATGTACCAGGAGTCGGCTTGCGGGAACAGGGTGAGCGACCCGACCTCGGCCACATGCTGCACCCAGCCAGCCTCTGCCTCCGGCGTTGCCTCAATCGCGACCGCGCCGGCCGAGCGCACGTGCGCGATGCAGTCGCTGATCCACTCCACGTGCTGCTCGATTGAGACGACCATGTTGCTGAGCACCGACGGGCTCAGCGGCCCGGTGATCGTGAAGAGGTTCGGGAAACCGGCGATCGCGATGCCGAGGTAGGTGCGCGGTCCGGCCGCCCATTCCTCGGCCAGGGATACGCCGTCGCGTCCGCGGATGTCGATCGTCTTCAGGGCGCCGGTCATCGCGTCGAATCCTGTCGCGAAGACGATCGCGTCGAAGTCGAACTCGCGCTCGGTCGTGCGCAGGCCGCCCGGCGTGAACTCGACCAGCGGCGTCTTGCGCAAGTCCACCAGGTGCACGTGCGGCTGGTTGAACGTCTCGTAATACCCGGTGTCCAGGCACAGCCGCTTAGTCCCGATCGGGAACGTGCGCGGCGACAGCGCCTCGGCGAGGTCGGGGTCGGTGACGACCGCGCGAATCTTGGCGCGGGCGAACTCGGCCGCGCTCTCGTTGGCCGACTCGTCGATGAGGATGTCGGCATAGCAGCTGATCAGGCCGACGATCTCGCCTTTTGCCCAGCCAGCCTCGTAGGTCGCCAGACGTTCGCGTTCCGGCACAGCGAGCGCGAGCTCGGTCGGCGGCTCGTCCGGGACCCCGTATCCCGAGGTCCGTTGCGCCTCGCGGTACGCGCGGTAGTTCGCCTTCATCTCGGCGACCTGGGCCGGGTCAAGCGGCCGGTTGCCGGCCGGCGTGGAGAAGTTAGGGGTCCGCTGGAACACGGTCAGGTCGGCGGCCTGCTCGGCGATCAGCGGAATGGACTGGATTCCGGATGAACCGGTTCCGATGACCGCCACTCGCAGGCCATCAAAGCGCACCTCGTCCTTGCCCCAGCGTGCGGTGTGATGCGTGCGTCCCTGGTAACGCTCGAGGCCTGGTACCTCGGGCAGCTTGAACGCGGAGAGGACGCCCGTGGCCATGATGACGAACTGCGCATCCACCTGCTCGCCAGCGTCCGTCACGACCGTCCACCTGGCCGTTGTGTCGTCCCAGCGCGCGCTGACCACTCTCGTGCCGAGGGTGATGTCGCGCAGCAGGTCAAACCGCTCGGCGACGTGGTTGAGGTAGCGCAGGACTTCGGGCTGAGTCGGGTACTTCTCCGTCCACTCCCACTCCTGCTCAAGTTCGGGGGAGAACGAATAGGAGTAAGCCAGGCTCGTGATGTCGCAGCGAGCGCCAGGGTAGCGATTCCAGTACCAGGTGCCGCCCACGCCGTCGCCGGCCTCGAACACCCGAGTGCTCAGCCCGAGCTCACGCAGCCGGTACAGCTGGTAAAGGCCAGAGAACCCGGCTCCGACGACTACCGCGTCCACGCTCTGCTGACCGGGCATGGCACCTCCCTCTACGGTCGCCGCCGCTTTTGGACGCTACCCCAGGCAAATTCGCACGGCAATCGGCGTTTGGTGCTGGCCATCCGTCGGGCGCGCCTCGGCCGCGCGGGTGCAGCAGCGGCCGCTCAGCCCTCGGTGTGCCTCATCGTTCGCCGTACATCAGCGAACCGGGTGTGGTCAGTGGCTGGCCCGTCTCCAGCCAGGTCTTGAGGCCGGAGAGGACCATCGGCCAGCCGCCATAGACCTGGCTGCTGGCGCTCTCGCGCAGCTGGTCGTGGGTGACCCGCAGCCGGCATGAGTCGCGTATGGGCTCGATCTCCCAGGTGATCCTGGTGCTGCCCTCGTTCTTCGCCTCGTCACTCCACAGCGCGACCATCGACTGGACGAGCCGCCTGGGCGGGTCGACTTCGACGTTGACGCCCTCGCCGAGCAGTTGGCCGCTCGCGGCGTGACCGAACTCGAAATGCGACCCTGGGGCCCAGTCCGAGGTGATCGCGGCACCGAAGTGGTACTTCGCGCGAATCTCCGGGTTAGTGATCGCTTCCCAGAGCCGTTCCGGAGTGGTGCGGATGTAAATCTCGAAGACCTTCTCCATCGACTTCTCCAGATCTCGCTTGAGGTCGGACAGGCCGGCGGCCCACGGCTCGGCGTACTTGCTCACCCATCGGTCGTGGATGAGGCGGATCGGGACTGGGTTCAGGAAGTGGAGCTTCTGCCGGCCGTGTCGCTTGGTGACGATGAGGCCAGCTTCCTCGAGTTGCTTCAGGTGCTTCATGACCCCGAAGCGCGTCATCGGAAAGCGCTCTTCGAGCGCGCTCAGCGTCTGCCCGTCGCGCCGGAACAGTTCGTCGAGCAACTCGCGCCTGGTCGGGTCGGCGAGTGCCTTGAAGACCTCGTCCACGGCTCGAGAATAGGTGACCAATTAGTCACATGTCAACGAGGCTAACTCGTAACTTCCGGTGCCCCCAGTTCTGGCCGTCTGGGATGTGGCAGAGCGCCGGGGCCTCCTCTACCCCGGCGCTCCGCCGATGAGGATGATGGCGCCTGCTACCAGAGCCTCGCCCCCCGGCGCAGCACCAGGACGACGATCGCGCAGACCAGTGCTATCCACAGGACAGGCACAAGCGCCCAGGCGATCACGTGCAGGGCGGCAATGCAGACGATGACGACGAGGGCCAGAAGGATCAGGCGGCCAACGAGCCGGCTGGAGGACATGTGCTCTTCTCCCTAGTAACTGTGATGTGCGGTGGCGAACTCGAGCGGTGAGATCGCGGTGCTGCCTGCTGCGTGCTCACTTGCTTCGTTCACGGCTTCAGCCTGCTCCGGTGATCGGCCGCCGGGTATCCGGAAGAGCCCCGAGATGACCCGGAATGCCGGCCCGCCCCGACGGAGCGAACCCTGAGGCACGTTCTGCCCGGGCCGCCCAGGAGCCTCGCGGGATGACCGAGCCCGGGCGCGCGAACCACCGGACGCATCGCGTACACGCTGGCCAGGAGTGCAGCGGGCCAGAACGACCTGACATGCTAACCAGGTGACCGACGAAATCCGGGAGTCCGACACCCGGCGGGCGCGGCTGTGGCGGTTCGCGGAGTCCCGGCATGTCCCGCTGCGCGCGATCCTCGCCCTGGTCGGCGTCGTGGTCCTGGCCTTCCTCGCCGGCAAGCTGGTGGACCGGCTCCGCGGGGTCCTCCTGCTCTTCGTGGTCGCCGGGTTCATCGCCCTGCTGCTGAACCCGCTGGTGGTGACGCTTCAGCGGTTCCTGCGGCGGCGCGGGCTCGCCGTAACCGTAGTCGCCCTGCTGAGCGTCGCGGCGTTCGCCGGGCTCGCCGTCGCGTTCGGCTATCCCTTGATCAACGGCTTGTCCCACCTTGCCGACTACCTGCCGAGCTACGTGACCACCGCCGAGCACGGCAAGGGCTGGGTGGGCCGGCTGGTCACGAGGTACCACCTGCAGCAGTGGGTGACGAAGAACTCGCCGAAGCTCGTGGTGTACGCGAAGGACCTGGCTGCGCCGGCGCTGAGCCTGGGCGAGGGTGCGGCGTCGGTGGCGTTCGAACTGTTCACGATCTTCGTGCTGGTTGTCCTGCTGCTGCTCGAGGGGCCGAGGCTCCGGCAGGGCCTGCTCGACCTGATGCGGCCAAGCAGGGCGGCCCGCTTCAGCCTCGTCGCGAGCGAGGTGAATCGGTCGGTCGTTGGATTCATGCTGGGCGACTTCGCGACGTCGGTAATAGCCGGCCTCGTCGTGATGGTGACGCTGCTCGGGCTGGGCGTGCCCTTCCCGTTCCTGTGGGCGCTGTGGGTCGCCCTGGTGGACTTCCTGCCGATGATCGGGGGAGCGCTGGCCGGAATCCCTGTAGTGCTGTTCGCGCTGGCGCACGGGCTCGCGGCCGGCATCATCACGCTGGTCGTCTTCCTCGTCTACACCCAGCTCGAGAACCACGTCCTCAACCCAGTGATCATGAGCCGCACGGTCAAGATCAGCCCGCTGCTCGTGCTTGTCGCGATCTTGGTCGGCGCTTCGATCGGCAGTTGGATCGGCGGGCTCTTCGGCGGGTTCGTGGCGGCGCTGCTGGCCATCCCGTTCGCCGGTGCCATGCACGTGATCGTGCGCGAAATCTGGCGATCCACTGCGCCGAGCCAGGCGCGGTCGGCCGGGGCGCAGGCTGATGGGACCGCTGAATCGTCCGCGATCGGGGCGCTGCAGGAGGCAGCGGCTGCGGTCGAGCCGGATGTGGCCGCCGCGCCCGCGGGCCCGGCGACGCTCTCCGACTGAGTCACGAGCGCGGTCTCTTCCGCGCAGCGCCCCGGGGCCGCCGGGCCGACCAGCGCAGAGTATGGCCCGGTTCGGGGGCGGTCAGGGTGCGGGCATCAGGCCGTGCGAGGGGAACACCGCCATCCTGGTCGCCATGATGGCCTGGTCAATCGGATCGGCGGGGTCGCAGGCGGTCTCGAAATCGGAGAACCTGCCAGCGGCCCCCTCGGTCATCAGCTCGGGCGCGGCCTCGGCCGAGACCCGGCTCACGCATTCGCGCCAGGCCTGCGGCGTCGGAGTGGACGGGTCGATTGGCTCGCCTGCCGCCTCGGCCAGCAGGTGCGTCCATGACCTCGGGACTACCTGGACGAGCTGGTACCCGCCGCCCCCGGTGAGCAGAAAGCGCCCGCCCGCAGCGTGGGGGTTAGCTGGTAGCGGATGCGCGGGGCGAGGAATCCTCCGGCGCGCCGCGGCGGGTCCGCCGGATGGGCCGCTAGCTTGACGTAACTATCGTGCGCTAGATATACTGAGCAGAGTAATCTGGCAGAGATCTTACGAGGAGGAGAAATGGCCGATCAGGAGTATCAGAACGAGATCATGAAGGCGATCAGCAAGAGCCAGGCGGCCGTGGTGGAAGCCATCGAGAAGTGGGCCGCCACCGTCCACTCCATGAAGCCCGAGCTGCCCGAGCTCAACCTGCCGTTTGCCGACAGCCTGAACATTGCCGACAAACTGCCCAAGCCAGAGGACTTGGTGAAGAACGCCTACGACTTCGCCGAGCAGCTGCTTGCCAACCAGCGCAAGTTCGCCGAGGACGTGCTGAAGGCGGCAGCCCCGCTGCGCGGCGACGCGAGTAACGGCGGCAAGGGCGGCAAGACGAGCAAGGCCTGACGAGCAGGTCTGCATGACCCGAACCCCTGGATGCGAGTCGCATCGGGGGTTCGGCGCGCGCCTGGGGTGACGTGCGACACGTGCTCCGCGCGCATTCGGCTACCGACCGCGAGCCTGGACGGGAGAACCATGGCCAGCCAGTGGGACGCACAGATGGAGGCGTTCGGCGCGTTCATCCGCAGCCAGCGGAAGCTGGCTAACCTGACGCTTCGCCAGCTCGCCGAGCTGACCAGCCTCTCGAACCCGTACCTGAGCGAGCTGGAGCGAGGCATGCACCAGCCGACGGTGCGGGTGCTCAAGCAGCTGTCCGACGCGCTCAACGTGTCGGCCGAGATGCTGCTCACCCAGGCTGGCCTGCTGGGGCGAGAGGACACCGCGCAAGCAGACCACGGTCGGTCTGCCGCCGACACCGTCGAGCGCGCGATCCGGACCGATGACCAGCTCGACGAGAGCCAGAAGGCCGCGTTGCTGGCGGTCTACCAGAGCATGACCAGGGCGCAGCCGCCGCAAAGCTGAGGCGGACCCGTTCCTGAGCAGGCTCCGCTGAGTCTGTCGTCAGGGAAGGCGCTCGGACGTAATACCCCTTCTCCTCACGAGTAGGAAATTTCTGCCACCGAGCTTTCCAGTACCCCCTTCTGCGATGCCCCGATTCGGAGGACGATGGCAACGACGGCGTGGATCGGAGGTGGATCCTCGGTGAAGTCGCGGCTGATCGCCTTGCATCTGTTCCGGCGCGACGCGAATCCGCTGCACCGGGGCGTGGACCGGGCCGAGGCCGTCGTCATGACCATGCTGATCGCTGGCTTTGTCGTGGCCTGGGTCGTGGCGGCGATCCTCACCGGACGCTGGGCGGACCAGGAGACCCTGGCTGCCGAGCACGCCGAGCGCGGCGTGCATCCGGTCTGGGCGACCCAGCTGGAGAGCGGTGCCGAGGCGCCTTCGATGACGGAGCTGAACGTGGCCTGGGTGCCGGCCGAATGGAAGCTGCCCGGCGGGCGGGAAGGACGCGGTCAGATTCCCGTCGCACTCAACTCGAGGGCCGGGCAGCGGACAATGATCTTCGTTGACCCGCAGGGCCAGGAGGTCCGCCCGCCGCTGGACTCCGCTGACGTGCACTACCAGGTGGCGTTCACCGTGTTCTCGATCACCATGGCCTTCGGCATCTTGTTCGGGCTCGCCTACGCGGGCGTGCGGCTGCTGTTCGACCGGCGCCGCATGGCCTGCTGGCAGCGAGACTGGGACGCGGTCGGGCCGACCTGGTCGCGGCAGGGCGGCTAGCCGGACCGGCTCACCCAGAGGGCGCCGATGCAGTCGGCGAGGTGCCCTTCCGGACGACGACCACCGGGCAGAACGCGTGGTGCACGCAGTGCAGGCTGACCGAGCCGACCAGCATCCCCGTGAACGCACCGTGGCCGCGCGAGCCAACGACAAGCAGGTCAGCCTCGCGCGACGCGTCGACCAGCACCTGGGCCGGGTGGCCGTAGCCAATCTCCGACTCGACCTCGGCACCGGGCGCCCCGACCGCAATCGCATGGGCCAGGTGCTCGGACATCTCTGTGCGGACCTCATCGGTGATGGACTTGGGCGCGACACCAGGCGGGGCAGGCCCGACGACCGACGGGTAATGCCAGACCAGCAGGGCGCGGATCCGCGCACCGCACGCCGTTCCGTAGCGCGCCGCCCAGCTCAATGCCCCGACGGACTCCGGGGAGCCGTCGACGCCGACCACGATCAGTTCCCGCTCAGTTGTCATCGTCCCTCGCTCGTCATCGCGCGCTGCTCAGGTCCCCGGCGGGGGACAGACCTCGTGCACCCACGTGCCGTCAGCCCGGCGCCTTACCTCATCGCCCGGCTGAATCGGCCGGCCGCAGCGGGCGCAGCTCAGCGCCGGCGCCGCCTGCAGCTCGTTCTCGTCATGCGGGTCGGCTTCCATGGCATCCAGGGTCGTGTCCCTGTGCGTGGGCCACGCGATGTTGTCCCTGAAGACGATGAAGTCAGGCTCAACCCTGGGGGCTTCCTCGGGGTTACGGTCTCCGATGGGCTCGGGGTGGAGTTCCCCGACATCCGGGAACGAGAGGTCGGGTTCGTCAGATTCTGGCGGTACCGTCATGGTGCCTCCCGGTTTCCTCGGGCCGTGCCGGGCAAAGAGCCTACAAGATCGCTGCTCCCTCAGCGTAGCCAAAACCGGAGAGCCAGCAGCTTACGAAAGCAGAGCGTACGCAGCCGGCGACGAACGGCAGTCGCGAGCTCACTGCTCGGACAGGATTGCCTCAAGTTCGGCCAGCGGATCGCGCAGCACCGGGCCAGTGGTCTGCACCCAGGCTCCGCGGATCGTCCCGGCGAACGGGAACGGGGCCGCGTATCCGGTGCCGATGGCCGGCCCCCACTCGTAGCCGCAGGTGAGCCCGGCGCCGACGCCGTTGAAGCCAGAAGGCGTGAACCGGGGGATGACCGCCCGGCCGACGTCGCGCCCGTCGCAGCGCAGCACGCCGCTGCCGCCGAGGCCATCGTCCTTGATGAACTCGTACTCGACCCGGTGCCCGCCCGCCGGAATGACCTCGGCCGACTCCACGACGTGCCGCTCCTTGCCGTACAAGTTGTGCACGTAGCGCAGCCGGCCGCCGAGGATGTGCAGGGACCAGCCGCCCAGTACCGAGCCGAGCGCCAGCAGCACGCCGTCAGCCTCGCCGGGCTCGTCGGTCACCAGGTCGACGATCAGCGTGTGCGAGCGGTTGCGCACGTTCACGGCGACCGACTCGGGCACCTGCGCCCCGCCGGGGAAGTACCGGTACTGCGAGCGCGGCCGCCGCCGGTCGGGCTTGGGGTGGACGATTGCCCAGAGCACCCGGTTGTCCAGCGGCAGGACCTGGTTGCGGCGGGCCTCCTGCCACCAGAGCTCGGTCAGCTCGTGCAGCAGGCGCGGGTGCTCGCCGGCCAGGTCGCGGGTTTCCGACAGGTCCTCGGCCACGTGGTACAGCTCCCAGACGTCGTCGTCGAACGGGGCGTTCGGGTCCTGGTCGTCATACAGCGGCGCGATCGGGTGGAACGTTACCGCCTTCCAGCCGCGGTGGTAGATCGCGCGCGAGCCGAACATCTCGAAGTACTGGGTGTCGTGCCGCTCTGGGGCTGCGCTGCCGTCGGCGGGCAGCAGGTAGGCGAAGCTCACGCCGTCGACGGGTGCCTGCGCGATGCCCTCGATCTGCGCCGGAGGCTCGATCCCGGCCAGCTCGACCAGGGTCGGCAGCACATCGATGGCGTGGGTGAACTGGTGGCGGATGGCGCCCGGCTGGATCGGGCCTCCCGGCCAGGAGATGATGCACGGGTCGGCCACTCCGCCCTCGTGGACCTCGCGCTTCCACCGGCGGAACGGCGTGTTCCCGGCCATGGTCCAGCCCCACGGGTAGTTGTTGTGGGT
>JASHUE010000849.1:0-8935 GCA_030040195.1 Streptosporangiaceae bacterium
TGCGGCACCGACACGCTCGGCGTCGGCATCAACATGCCGATCCGCACCGTGCTGTTCACTGCGCTGTCGAAGTACGACGGATCGCGCAACCGGCTGCTGACGGCGCGCGAGTTCCATCAGATCGCCGGGCGGGCCGGCCGGGCCGGGTTCGACACCCTGGGGCGGGTTGTCGTCCAGGCGCCCGAGCATGTGATCGAGAACGAGCGAGCGCTGGCCAAGGCGGGGGACGATCCCAGGAAGAGGCGCAAGGTGGTGCGGCGCAAGCCGCCCGAGGGCATGGTGTCCTGGGGCCAGCCCACGTTCGACCGGCTGGTGGCGGCCGAGCCCGAGGCGCTGCGGTCGAGCTTCGCCGTGACCCATGCGATGCTCCTGAACGTAATCAGCCGCCGGGGCAACGCGTTCACGGCCATGAAGCACCTGCTCAGGGAGAACGACGAGGACCGGGCGGCCCAGCGCAGGCACGTCCACCGCGCCGTCGCCATCTACCGTGCCCTGCTGGCCGGCGGCGTAGTGGAACGGCTCGGCGCGCCGGATGAGGACGGCCGGTGCGTGCGGTTGACCGTCGACCTGCAGGCCGACTTCGCGCTGAACCAGCCGCTGTCCCCGCTGGCCCTGGCCGCGATCGAGCTGCTCGACCGGGCGGCGCCCGAGTATCCGCTGGACGTGCTCTCAGTGATCGAGTCGACCCTCGATGACCCGCGCCAGGTGCTCGCCGCGCAGCAGTTCAGGGCGCGCGGCGAGGCGGTCGCGGCGATGAAGGCCGACGGCATCGAGTACGACGAGCGGATGGAACTGCTCGAGGCCGTCACCTACCCGAAGCCGCAGGCCGATCTGCTCATGGCGGCCTACGACATCTACAAGCGCGGGCATCCCTGGGTGGCCGACCACGAGCTGTCGCCCAAATCGGTGGCGCGGGACCTGTACGAGCGGGCGATGACGTTCGCCGAGTTCATCACGTTCTACGGGCTGGCGCGCTCCGAGGGGCTGGTGTTGCGGTACCTGGCCGATGCCTACAAGGCGATGCGGCAGACGGTGCCGGAGGAGGCCAGGACCGAGGAACTGGCCGACCTGATCGAGTGGCTGGGCGAGCTGGTGCGCCAGGTCGACCACAGCCTGATCGACGAATGGGAGAAGCTGCGCAACCCGGTCGAGGAGGCCGAGCACCTGGCCGCCGACCGGCCGCCCGCTCTCACGGGCAACAAGCGCGCCTTCCGGGTGCTGGTCAGGAACGCCCTGTTCCGACGGGTCGAGCTCGCCGCACTGCAGCGCTGGGAGGAACTCGGAGAGCTGGACGGCGACGACGGGTGGGACGCCTCAGCCTGGGCGGATGCGCTTGAGCCGTACTTCGACGAGCACGCCGAGATCGGCACAGGGGCAGACGCGCGCGGGCCCGCGATGCTGATCATCGAGGAGCGGCCGGACGAGGGTGAGTGGGCGGTGCGGCAGATCTTCGACGATCCTGCCGGCGACCACGACTGGGGCTTTTCCGCCGCTGTCGACCTGGCCGGCTCGGACGAGGCCGGGGTCGCGGTCATCAAGGTCCTCAGCGTCGGCCAGCTCTAGCGCGTCGTGCTCGGCTGTCCGCCGAGCAAGGCCAGGACATCGTGGATGGTGAGACGGTCCTTTAGCCCGCCGTCATGCCGATCCCATTCCGCTGGGGCGCAGCAGGCCGCTAGGGGTGCTCCAGGCCGTCGATGATCACGTCCACGACCTGCCGGGCGAACTTGTCGGTCAGCGGGCGGTGGCCGTGCAGGAGCCGGTGGTAGGCCGCGCCGAACAGCAGGTCGAGCACGACATCCTGATCGGTGGACTCGGCAATCTCGCCTCGCTTAATGGCCCGGTTCAGCAGCACCTTGTGCTGATCGCGAAGCGTCTCGACCACTCGCTCGCGCCAGGCCGCCGCCAGGTCTGGATCTCGCTGCGCCTCGGCGATCAGGCCGGCCAGGATGGGCCCGGCGCTCGTGCGGGTCACCGACCTGATCCAGGCGCGCAGTGCGCCGAGCAGGTCGCCGCGCAGAGTGCCCGTATCGGGCGAGGGCTGCTGGGCCTGGAATTCCGCCAGGAAGGCGTCCAGGGCCAGCGCGCCGCGCGATGGCCAGCGCCGGTAGATCGTGGTCTTAGCCACCCCGGCCCTGGCCGCGACCTCCTCGATGGACATGCCCGCGAGCCCCCGCTCGGCGAGGAGCTGGGTCGCCGCCGCCAGGATGGCCTCATCGGCCTCCTGGCTCCGCGGCCTGCCCCGGCGCCCAGCCGCGTGGCGAGCCTCAACGGCGGCGCCGCCGCCGGCCGGAACACGAGAGTCCCCCATGACGTTGCAGCTTACATCAGATATACGCAACGGCTCGTATCGTAAGTGACTGTGGCCAAACTCACGTCCCACGGCGTTGACGGGGTCACGACCGGAGCCGGATAATATAGATACGCATCGTAGCGTATTTATTTTAAGGAGCTGAACTCTCCGTGCCCGGCAGCACCGATGCCGCGCGTCAGCATCAGGGCCTGAGGCTGGCGCTCATCCTGGTCGCGGCGTTCATGGTCGTGCTGGACTTCAGCATCGTGAACGTTGCGCTCCCGTCCATCGAGCGTGAACTGCACATAACTGCGGCGACTGCGCAGTGGGTGATAACCGGCTACGCGATCGCATTCGCCGGGCTTCTCATCCTCGGCGGCAGGGCCGCGGACCTGTACGGCCGGCGGCGCATGTTCGTCACCGGGCTCATCGCGTTCACGGCCGCGTCCCTGTCCGGCGGGCTGGCGCACGACCCCATCCTGCTGATCTCCTCGCGCGTGGTGCAAGGCGCGGGCGCCGCCATCATCGCACCCGCGGCCCTATCCTTGATCACCACCAGCTTCGCCGACGGACAGCAGCGCACCAGGGCACTCGGGCTGTACGGGGCCACGGCGTCTATCGGGTTCGTTGCCGGCCAGGTCCTTGGCGGGGTGCTCGTCCAATTCACCAGCTGGCGGGCCGTGTTCCTGGTGAACGTGCCGATCGGGCTGGTGGCCGCCTTGGCGGCGCCGCGGCTGCTGGCTGACTCGCGCGCGGCGACATCGGGGCGACGGCTCGACGCCCGCGGGGCGCTGTTGATCACGATCTCGATGGCCGCGCTTGTCTTCGCGGTGTCACAGGCAAACACCTCGGGCTGGCTGTCTCCCGCCATTCTCGCCGCGCTCGCGATCTTCGTGGGTGGCGCGGCGGCATTCGTGATCGCCGAGCGCCGGCACGCGGACCCGCTGCTCCCGGCCGCGCTGATCCGGCGCCCTTCGCTGCGCACGGCCGGAACCATCAACTTGCTGCTCGGGCTCTGGAACGGCGGCGAGATGCTGGTCCTCTCCCTCTACTTCCAGCAGGTGCTCAGGGACTCCCCGCTGGTCACCGGCCTGGCGATCGCTCCCCAGGGGGTCATCGGCTTCACCGCCGGCGTAACCGGGGCGAGGCTAGCGAAGCGGATTGGCATCCGCCGGGTGCTGGTACTGACGGGTGCCATGGCCGCCGCGGGCTTCCTGGCGCTCACCCAGCTGCCGTCGGCCGGCCACTACAGCGCCGTCCTCGCCACGGTGATGCTGGTCGGATTCGGAACGGCCGGAACGGCCTTCGGCACGATGGTCATCGCCACCGCCGGCGTACCGAGCGAGGAGCAGGGCGTAGTCGGCGGGGTCATCAACACCAGCCGGCAGGTCGGCGCTGCCATCGGAGCCGCCTCGCTGCCCGCGATCGCGGCCGCGGTTGGCCACGACCCGGTTGCCGCGACGGCTTCCGGCAGCAGGGCGGCCATGCTGGCCGGTGCCGTCGCCGCCGGGCTCGCGGCCCTGATCGCCTGGCGCTCCGCTCGCATAGCCCGGTCAGCCCGGCCGGTGGCCACCCCGGCACCTGTTCCGGCCACCGTGGCTGTCCGGGGACTGAGGGCTAACGATCGACTCGGCCGCGATCACGGCCATCCGGCGCACAACCGACCTCGGCGTGAGGCTGTTCGGCACCGCCCGGTTCTTGCGGCTACGGCCAGCCGGGCTCTGCCTGAGGGCCGCACCGATCCCGGTTGGTAGCCTGACCGGACCGGCATGGCGGGCCCCGAATTGTCGCGGCGCCGATCGGAAACGGAAGGGCGTGGCACCGGGCTATGGACGACCTAATGAGTGGATCGGGTGCCCAGGCGGCACGCGAGCCGGGGCCGCTGGCCGGGTTGCTGGTCGCCGACTTCTCCAGGGTCCTCGCCGGGCCCTACTGCACGATGATCCTCGGCGACCTCGGCGCGGAGGTCATCAAGGTCGAGGGCCCAGGCGGCGACGACACCCGGCACTGGATGCCACCGGTCAGGTCCGGCGTGTCCACCTACTACCTATCCGTCAACCGGAACAAGCGCTCGGTCCAGCTCAACCTCAAGGCCGAATCCGACCGTGCCGCGGCCGCGGAGCTAGCCCGGCGGGCCGACATCCTGGTAGAGAACTTCAAGCCAGGCGGCCTGCGCCAGTTCGGGCTTGACTACGAGAGCGTCCGCGCGCTCAACCCCGCGATCGTCTACGCCTCCATCACCGGCTTCGGCTCCGGCGGAGGTGCGCACCTGCCTGGCTATGACCTGATCGTCGAGGCCATGTCCGGGCTCATGAGCCTGCAGGGAGACGCCGATGGCCCGCCATACCGGGCTGGGGTCGCGATCTTCGACGTCATG
The DNA here is from genome assembly GCA_030040195.1 of Streptosporangiaceae bacterium. Lineage (GTDB taxonomy): Bacteria > Actinomycetota > Actinomycetes > Streptosporangiales > Streptosporangiaceae > JAJYUU01. The sequence goes on from JASHUE010000849.1 coordinate 4,668, forward strand.
TCCGGGCTGCAGGCCACGATCGGCGTGCTGGCCGCGCTTGACCACCGCCGCCGCACCGGCGAGGGTCAGCTGGTCGAGGTGAACCTGATGTCGGCAGCGCTGGCCGGGATGGTCAACCAGACCGGCGCCTTCGCCTCGGCCGGAGTCGTGCCGCATCGCATGGGGAACGCGCACCCGAGCCTGTTCCCCTACGAGCCGCTGCCGACGGGCGACGGCGACCTGGTCATCGCGGCCGGGAACGATGCTCAGTTCCGCAATTTGTGCGCCGTCCTCGGTGCCCCCGAACTCGCGACCGACGAGCGGTTCGCGGCCAACTCCGGCCGCACCGCCAACCGCGACCAGCTCAGGCCGCTGCTGGTCGAGCGGCTCAGGCAGCGTCCCGCGACCGAGTGGTTCGACAAGCTGATCGCGGTCGGCGTGCCGTGCGGTCCCATCAACAGCGTGGCGGCCGGCGTCGAGTTCGCTGAGAAGATCGGCCTTGATCCGGTAGTGGTCGCCGGCCAGGGCGACGCCGGCGTTCCCGGTATCCGCAATCCGCTACGGTTCTCCGCGACCGCGCCGCGCTACGATCTGCCGCCGCCGGCGGCGGGCGAGCACAGCGAGCAGATCCGCGCATGGCTGGCGGCCGATCCGGCGACTCCGATTCCCGGCCGCCAGGCCGCCGAGGTCCACGGGCAGGCCAGCGGCTGACATCGGGGCCATTCGGACCCGGTCATTCACCGCAGCCGCGGAGCCGTCGGCGTTGTAACTTCCGGCGTAACGGGCCCGCCCGGCCCGCGCGCTCGGCGATCTGCTGCAGCTTCTTCACCTCGGAAGGCCGGACGTTCGGGTCGTTCATCCGGTACCGCGCCGCGCTGGCCAGTACCGGGGTCGGGTCGTCCCGCGCGGTCGCCAGGAACTGCCTCAGGTGCGCCGCGCGCAACGGCGCGACGACCGCCCGGAGCGGCGCGGGGAGCAGATCGGTCTCCGAGCTCGCGATGATCACGTAGGCGATGGCCACATCGGCGGCCGGAGCGCCCGCCGCCGCGTTCGACCAGTCGATGACCATGGGTCCGCGGCCGGTCATCATCACGTTGGCCGGGTGCAGATCGAGATGCACGACCTTGCTGCCGGCCTCGAACGCCGGCCGCAGCCCAGGCGGGGCGTCGATCTGATGCAGCCGGTTGTGCAGGTCGGCCAGGATCTGGCCGTATTTTCCGACCATCCATGGCCGACTGCCGAAGTCGGCGATCATGTCCCGCCCCTCGATCCGCTCCATGACGATGTCGCGTCCGCCGGCGTCATAAACGGCTGGCACCGGGAACCCGGCCTGCGCCAGGTAGATCATGAGGTCGGCCTCGCGTCGTGTGTCATGGGAGTGCCGGAACCGGCGCAGGACTCGGTTACTGCCGATGTCGTAGATGTCGGCGGACCGCCCGGCGCCGATCAGGCGTCCAGGTGTATCGCCGGCTGCCATGAAGCCCCCGTCTGACGCGGACAACGGTCGCGGGGACACACACCCCGCTCCCGTCTTATATCAGTTACGGAGGGGCAAGGTCTCCCATAAGTGCCCTGCGCGGTTGCTGCCACGAGTGTCGGCGCCGCCATTACGCCACAGGGCGCCGCGCACCCCAGTAAGAGCCCGCTAACGTCGCGCTCATGCCGGATGTAATAGACGACGATGCGCTCGCGTTCGCGCGGATGCGCGCCCGGATTCTGTCGCCCAGGCAGGTCGCGGACGACCTGCTGGCCGCCGCCGACGATCCTGACCGCCTTGACGGAGTCACCCCGACCATGGCGCGGATGTGCGCGGCTGACGTGCTGACGGCGGCCGCGGGCGAAAAGAGTACCCGCGAAGCGATCACTATCTTGCGCGCAGCCGTCCAGGGAGCGGCTCCCGGCGAGACCGAGATGGCTCGGACGGCGCTGGCGTGCGCCATCGCCGAGTCCGGCGATCCGGCCGAAGCCGAGGAACTGGCCGCCGCCTTCCTGCGCGGCTCCCCCGACTCCGGCCCTGACTTCATCCCGCTCCTGGGGCTGGCCGCGATGATGACCGTGACCGGGTTCCTCGACTTGCCGGCTCGGTGGCTCGACGAGGCGATCGAGGCGATGGCCACGACCGAAGCCGGGCCCGGGCGAGTCGGCAGCCCTGGGCCAGAGCACATCCGCGAGATGCTGGAACATGGCAGGGCACGTGTCCTCGAGATCCGCCGCAGGGTCGAGGCCGATGGGGTCGATCCCGGCAGCCCGGCGGCGGTCCGCGCGCATCGCAGCCGTCGCATCCCGCTGGCCGAGGGAATCGGGACGGATCCGGGCTGGCCCTCCGGGCTCGGCGGACGGCTGCTGTGGTGGCCCGAGGCCGAGTACCGGAGGCTGGTGCGCCAGCTGCCGGAGATGGCGACTGTCCTGCGAAGTCCATGGCGCGAGCACACTGCCCAGGTGCAGGCGGCAATGCGGGCGCAGGCCGACCAGGGCACCAGCGGACTGACGCTCGTGGCTGCGGATGCTCGCCGATTCGCCCAGTTCGTCGAGCAGTTCGATGCCGACCCGACAGCCCCGCCGACGATGACCGCATACACCGCGGACGCGGCCGAGAAATCCGCTGTGGTCCCGTGGCCGCCCAGGCGGCGTGCGCCGTGCTGGTGCGGAAGCGGTCGGCGCTACCACGAATGCTGCGGCGCGTAGGGACCGAAACGAGGGCAGAGCTGCCGGCACCAGCCTCAGCCGCGCCCGAGTCGGGACCGACGGCTAACTCGCGACCGCCGCGTCGAAAGCGTCGGCCTCGTCGAACGGGCCGACTACCGCCAGGGCCTTCGGCAGCCCGAGCACCTCCACCGCCACCGCCCGGACGTCGTCGTGGGTCACGGCGTCGATCTCGGCGAGGATCTGGTCCACCGCCTCCAGCGCCGGGTAGACCAGCTCGGACTTGCCCAGCCGGCTCATCCGCGAGGACGGGTCTTCGAGGCCGAGCACGATCGAACCGCGCAGTTGGCCCTTGCCCCGGTCCAGTTCCTCGTCGGTCAGCCCGCCGTCGATGACCTTGGCGATCTCCTCCTGGCAGATCGCGAGCACGTCGTCGGTCTTGGCCGGCAGGCACCCTGCGTAGATGCCCCACTGGCCGCAGTCGGCATGCTGCGAACTGAAGCTGTAGACCGAGTAGGCCAGGCCCCGCTTCTCGCGTACCTCCTGGAACAGGCGCGACGACATGCCGCCGCCGAGGGCCGCGTTCAGCACCCCGAGCGTGAACCGCCGCGGATCGTTCCGCGACATGCCCGCGCAGCCGAGCACCAAATTGGCCTGCTCGACCGGGCGCGACAGCAGCCGCACGCCCGTGCCGCGCGCCAGGGCCGGGTCGGTGCCGCCGAGGCGGGCCGCGGCCGGCTCGGCCCCGCCGCCGAGCAACGGCCCGAACGCGGCCTGGATCATGGCCACGACCTCGTCGTGGGCCAGGTTTCCGGCCGCGGCAACGACCAGCGAGTCGGGCGTGTACCTGGCCCGGTAATGCTCGGCAATCCGGTCCCGCGAGATCGAGTTGATCGAGTCCACGGTCCCGAGGATCGGCCGGCCGAGCGGGGTGTCGCCGAACAATTGCGCGGCGAAGGCCTCGTGTACCAGGTCGGCCGGGTCATCCTCGTTCATCGCGATCTCTTCGAGGATCACGCCCCGCTCGGCGTCGACGTCCTTCGGCTCGATCAGCGATCCGGTCACCATGTCGGAGAGCACGTCGATCGCGAGCGGCAGATCCGCGTCGAGGACCCGGGCGTAGTAGCACGTGTACTCCTTGGCCGTGAACGCGTTCAGCTCGCCGCCGACCGCGTCCACGGCCGCGGAGATCTCCAGCGCGGTGCGGCGCGAGGTGCCCTTGAACAGCAGGTGCTCAAGGTAGTGCGTGGCTCCCGCGTGCGCGAGATCCTCGTCGCGCGAGCCGACGCCGGCCCAGATCCCGAGCGCCGCCGACCGGACGGAGGGCAGCGACTCGGTGATGATCCGCAGGCCGCCCGGCAGCACCGTCCGCTCGACCGCGTCGTCGCCGCCAACCAGCCGCTGCGTCCCAGCCGTCATGATCTCCGACCCCGGCCGTCAGGAGTTGCCGGATTCAGGGCGGTCGGACCCGTTCGAGTAGCCCGCGCCGTCGGACCGGCCGCGGTGGCGCTGCCGGCTGCGGTGGTGCTCGCCCCGGTCCCCGCGCTCACCCCGGTCTCCGCGATCGCTGCGGTCCCGGTCACCCCGGTACCCGCCTCGTTCCCCTCGATCTGACCGATCGCCACGGTCACCTCGATCGTCACGCG
>JASHUE010000850.1:0-6273 GCA_030040195.1 Streptosporangiaceae bacterium
GGCCGCGGGGGCGGGCAAAGCCCGCCCCCGCGGCCTGGCTTTTGCAGCGCTCTGAGCAGGCGAGGTCGCGCTGCTGGCGTGGCGGGCAAACTCATCCCCAGGAGACTCCGGCCGGTACCCGGCTGACTGTCGTACCCATGCACGATCCTGGCTACCACGACCAGGAGGCCGAGAATGAGCGAGCAGCACGCAACCGCGGGCGAGGCAGCGGTGGAGGACCTCGGGCAGGCGGCCGATGAGCGCCTGACGCGAGCGGCGGCGTCGCAGGCCGTCGAGTCCATTGGCTGGCGGTATCTGCGCGGGACCCTGGCCGCGTCCGTGCCGGTCGGCTCGCTTGGCCAGGCGGCTTCGATCGCGGCGTTCGCGAGTGCGGCCTGCGGCGAGCACGCCGATGGGCACTTGCACATCGACCTGCGGCCCGATCGGGTGGAGCTTTCGCTGAGCGACCGGCAGGTTACGTGGGCGACCCGGCTCGACACCGAACTCGCCGGGGCTATTACCGCCGCGCTCACCGGGATCGGCGCGACGGTGGCCCCGCCGGTGACCGCCGACTATCAGCGGCCGGTCCAGATGCTGGAACTGGCGATCGACGCGATGGACATCGTCGCGATCCGGCCCTTCTGGAAGGCCGTCCTCGGCTACGCCGACGAGCCGGTCCACGACGGGCCTCAGGACGCGATCGTCGATCCCGCCGGGCAGCTGCCGGCCGTCTGGTTTCAGCAGATGGACCAGCCCCGCCCGCAGCGCAACCGGATCCACTTCGATATCACGGTGGCGCACGATGAGGCGGAGCCGAGGATCAGGGCGGCACTGGACGCCGGGGGTGTGCTGGTCAGCGACGCCGAGGCCCGTTCCTTCTGGGTCCTCGCCGACGTTGAGGGCAACGAGGTCTGCGTGTGCACCTGGCAGGACCGCGACCAGCGCGGCGCTTAGCGGTAGCGCTCGGCCGACGCCGGCTCGCCAGTGGTCACCGCCTCAGCAGGCGGGGATCGCCGTCTTCACTGGCGAGCCAGGGCCTGCGGCGCCCAGCCGGGGACGCCTCCGGGCCAGGGAAGCGCGCATGCGGCCGGCACCCGCTCGCCCAGACCCTCGGCCACCTGCCTGAGCAGGTCCGGGCGGTCAGTCACGATGGCATCGACGCCGATCCGCATGAGCTCGGTCATGCGGTCCAGGCCATTCACCGTCCAGGCGATAACCCCGAGACCCGTCTCGTGCGCCGCTGCAACCGTGCGGGCGCCGATCATGGATTCCCAGGGGGACAGCCAAGCGGCGCCACTGTCACGTGTGCCGGCCACGAACCCGGCACCGCCCTGGCCATCGACGTCCATGCCGACCGGGTAGGCCGCCGGATCGAGGCCAGCCAGCCAGGCCGAGCCCGGAACCCAGGTCGTCGGCTCGACCAGTGCGACCGTGGGCACGTCCGGGTCGGCGGTCTGCGCCGCCCGCAGCACCCGCCAGTCGAAGCCGAGAATCCTGGCCTGGCCGGCCAGGCCGTGCGCGGCCAGCACCGCGAGCGCGCCTTCGGTCAGCCGCCGGACGTCCGCGCCAGACCACGACGGATTGGTTTTCAGCTCGACCGAGAGCGTGACCCGGTCGGCGCCGGACTCCCTCATCAGGCGGCAGACCTGGTCGAGCGTCGGAACACCGGTGCCGGGAACCGCCTCGAACGTGTCCTCGAACGGGGTAACGGGCCGGCGGTCGCCGGCGTCGAGTGTGGCGATCTGCGCGAGCGTGAGGTCCGACCATCGCTTTCCCACGTAGGGAAACTGCGGGTCGCCGGGGCTGGCCGGTCCGGTGTCGAGGATGGTGACCGGGTCGACGACCAGGTCATGAGCCAAGATCAGGCTGCCGTCGGCCGCCAGCGTGACATCGAACTCGAGTGCGTCAACGCCGATGGCCAGCGCGCAGGCAAGGCCGGGGAGCGTGTTCTCTGGCGCGAGCGCGCGTGCGCCTCGATGTCCGTGAATCTCGGGCACGCCGGGACGATAGCAAATTCAAGCGGGAGGCTGCCCTGCGCAGTCCAGTGCCGGCGGGTTCGCGTCGCTAGCGGCGGTAGCTCTCGGCGACGGTGAAGGCGAGGTCCAGCGACTGGCTGCGGTTGAGCCGCGGGTCGCATGCCGTCTCATAGCGCTGGTGCAGGTCCTCGGCGATGATCGAGTGGCTGCCGCCGACGCACTCGGTGACGTTGTCCCCGGTGAACTCGATGTGGATGCCGCCAGGGTGGGTGCCGAGGCTCCGGTGTACCTCGAAGAAGCCTTGCACCTCGTCCAGGATGTCCTCAACGCGCCGGGTCTTGTGGCCACTCGGTGCCTCGAACGTGTTGCCGTGCATCGGATCGCAGACCCACGCCACCGGGATGCCCTCGGCCGTCACCGCGTTGATCAGCGGCGGCAGCAGGGTGCGGATATGCGCGGCGCCGAGCCTGGTGATCAGCGTGAGCCGGCCCGGCTCGCCGTCGGGACTGAGCCTGCGGATCAGCTCCCGCAGGCCGTCGGGCGTGGCGGTGGGACCAACCTTGACGCCGACCGGGTTGCGGATGGTGCTGGCGAAGTCCACGTGCGCGCCGTCCAGCTGCCTAGTCCGCTCGCCGATCCAGAGGAAATGCGCAGACAGGTCGTAGGTACCGCCGCTGGCCGGGTCGATGCGCGTGAGCGCGCGCTCGTAGGGCAGCAGAAGGGCCTCGTGGCTGGAGTAGAACTCGACCGTGCGCAGTTCGTCCGGGTCGGCACCACAGGCCCGCATGAATGACAGCGCGCGCTCGATCTCCGTGGCCAGGCCCTCGTAGCGCTGACCGGAGGGACTCTGCCGGACGAAGTCCTGGTTCCACGCATGTACCTGATGCAGGTCCGCGTACCCGCCGGTCGTGAACGCCCGGCACAGGTTCAGGGTCACCGCGGCGCAGTGATAAGCGCGCACCAGCCGCTCGGGGTCGGGCGTCCTGGCCGCCGCGGTGAACTCGAATCCGTTGACCGCGTCACCCCGGTAGGCAGGCAATTCGACCCCGTCGCGGATCTCGGTCGGCCGGGAGCGGGGCTTGGCGAACTGGCCGGCCAGGCGGCCGATCTTCACGATCGGCACGCTGGCCCCGTAGGTGAGCACGACGGCCATCTGCAAGATCGTCTGAAGCTTGCCCCGCACGGCGTCGGCCGTGGCCCCGGCGAACGTCTCGGCGCAGTCCCCGCCCTGCAGCACGAAGGCTTCGCCCCTGGTCACAGCGGCCAACCGAGTCCTCAGCTGGTCGCATTCGCCCGCGAACACCAGCGGCGGCAGCGCCGCCAGCTGGGCCAGGACCTGATCAAGCCGGTCGGAGTCCGGCCAGTCCGGCTGCTGCCCAGGCGGATCAGACTTCCGCCCGGCCGGCTCGGGCTGCCGGGCCGCCGGCTCAGACGACTCGGCGGGCTGGCCGTGCTCGGTGCCGGCCGCCGCGGGCGCGGCGAGCTCGGTCATGTCGGCCCGCCGGGAGATGACGCGCCCGTCAGGCCATCCAGGGGATTCACGGCTCTCACGGTACTCACCGGATGCACCAGTCACGTGCGGCGGGGGACAATGGCGGAATGGACTCGCCCCCGCCGGCCGAACACACCGGGCCGCCCCGAGACGTCATCGTGCTCGGCTCGACCGGGTCGATCGGCACGCAGGCCGCCGATGTCATCCGGCGCAACCCCGACCGGTTCCGGCTGACCGGGATCGCGGCCGGCGGCGCGAACCCGGGCTTGCTGGCCAGCCAGGCTCTGGAGTTCGGGGTGGAAATGGTGGCGGTGGCCAATCCGGACGCGGTCGGCGCCGTCGGCGAGGCGCTGGCCGCCCAGGCCGGGGCGGCACACGGCCGGCGCAAGCTGCCCGACCTGCTGGTGGGCCAGGAGGGGATCGCCGAGCTGGCCGGCCGGCCATGTGACGTAGTTCTCAATGCGGTGACCGGGGCGGTCGGCCTGACCGCCACGCTCGCCGCGCTGGATGCCGGCCGGGTGCTGGCCCTGGCCAACAAGGAGTCCCTGATCATGGGCGGGCCGCTGGTGGCCCGCCGGGCCGCGCCAGGCCAGATCGTTCCGGTGGACTCCGAACACTCAGCGATCGCACAGTGCCTGCGCGGCGGACGGTCAGCTGAGGTCAGGAGACTGGTGATAACGGCCAGCGGCGGGCCGTTCTTGCATCGCAGCCGATCCGAGGTTGCGACCGCGACGCCCGAGCAGGCGCTCGCGCATCCGACCTGGAATATGGGCCCGGTGATCACGATCAACAGCGCGACCCTCATCAATAAGGGCCTGGAGGTGATCGAGGCGCACCTGCTGTTCGGCGTCGGATTTGACCAGATCGAGGTCGTCGTGCACCGCCAGTCGGTCATTCACTCCATGGTGGAGTTTGCCGACGGGTCCACGATGGCCCAGGCCAGCCCGCCCGACATGCGACTCCCGATAGCGCTCGCCCTCGGCTGGCCCGACCGGGTCCCTGACGCGGCTCCGGCAGTGGACTGGACCGCCGCGCACACCTGGACCTTCGAGCCGCTGGACGAGGAGGCGTTCCCTGCCGTTCCCCTGGCGAGAAAGGTCGGATCGGCAGGCGGGACCATGCCGGCGGTCTACAACGCTGCGAACGAGGAATGCGTGGCCGCGTTCATGGCGGGCAGAATCCCGTTCGCCGGAATCGTCGACACCGTGGCCCAGGTAGTCTCGGAACGTCACGATCCTGCCGGAGCGGCCGTTGACCTAGCCGACGTGCTGGCCGCCGACGCCTGGGCGCGCAGCCGGGCTAGGGAGCTGAGCGGGGCCGGGGAAGGGACAAGCGCTGCATGAACGGGTCACGCGGCCTGCTCGCCGGGCTCAGGCGTGCCCGGATAGCGATCCTCGTGATCGCCCTGCTCGCCGCGGTGGTCCTCCTGTCGCGTAGCCACCTGGCCTTCCTGCTCGGCGTCGCCATCTTCGTGGTGGCCCTGGTCATCTCGGTCATGCTGCACGAACTCGGGCACTTCCTGACGGCCAAGAAGTTCCACATGCGGGTCACCCAGTTCTTCCTGGGCTTCGGCACGACATTGTGGTCAATGATGCGCGGCGAGACCGAGTACGGGGTCAAGGCGCTGCCCTTCGGCGGCTTCGTGAAGATCACCGGAATGACGTCGATGGAAGAGATCGACGTCGCCGACGAGCCTCGGTCGTTCCGCAGACAGCCGGGCTGGCAGCGGATCATCGTGCTCGCCGCGGGGTCGTTCATGCACTTCGTGCTGGCCTTGTTCCTGCTGTTCGTGCTCGCCGTCGCCGTCGGGCAGCAGACGAGCACCAACGACGTCAGCGCGCTCGCTTCCTGCGTCCCGGTCAGCAACGCGGCACTCAACAGCAACAGCCCGTGCGCGGGCGCCGGGCATGCCAAGACGCCTGCCGAGATGGCCGGAGTCAGGGCCAACGACACGATCATTTCCATCGACGGCCACTCGATAGCCAACTGGAATCAGCTCCGTACCGTGCTGAAATCGCAGCCTGCGCACGTGAAGCTTCCGATGGTTGTCAAGCGGGACGGGCGGGACGTGCACCTTCAGGTCACACTCGCGTCCATCCCGGGCGACTCCGTGCCCTACCTCGGGGTCGAGTCCGCCGTCGCGTATGAACGGCAGAATCCCTTCAGCGCGATCGGGTTCGCAGGCACCCAGTTCGCCGGCACGATTACCTCGTCGGTTCAGGCGATCGGCAAGCTGCCGGCGGCAATCCCTGACCTGTTCGCCAAGGACCGGGCCAGGACGCCGGCGGGCCAGGTCAGCAGCGTGGTCGGCGTGGGCGCCGTGACCGGCGACGTGGTCGAGGCGGCCATCCCGTGGCAGGCCAAGATCTGGCTCGTGCTGTACCTGATCGCCTCGCTTAATATCTTCGTCGGGGCGTTCAACCTGCTGCCGCTGCTACCGCTCGACGGCGGTCACCTGGCGGTCGTGATCTATGAGCGCGTCCGGGCCTGGTTCGCCAGGCTCTTCGGCCGGCCCGATCCCGGCCTCGTCGACATACAGAAACTCGTACCAGTGAGCCTGCTCGTCTTTGCCGTCCTCGTCGGTGTCGGGACGCTGCTGATTGCGGCCGACATCTTCAACCCAGTCCACCTTCAGGTATAGCCAGGTAAAAGCGGAGATCGCACGATGACAGTAGATCTAGGCCTGCCTCAGATGCCTCCGGCGCCACTCGCGACCCGGCGGGTATCCCGGCAGATCATGGTGGGCAAGGGCAAGCACGCCGTCCCCGTGGGCGGCGGTGCGCCGGTGTCGGTGCAGTCGATGACCACGACGCTGACAGCGGACGT
>JASHUE010000089.1:0-3757 GCA_030040195.1 Streptosporangiaceae bacterium
CGCGGATAGCGCCCGCGCTCGGCCAGGTCATTCCGCGGCTGCTCGACATCTCCCAGAAGCCGCACAAGCTGGCGGAAGGCATCGGCGGCGCGCTGACGGTCACCCTCGGGTACACCCTGTGCCTCGCCGCCTGCGTGCTGGCGGTGGGCGCCCACGCTAGCCTCCCGGCGATCGCGGTCGCGTTCCTGACCGGGAACGCGGTCGGATCCGCGGTGCCGACGCCGGGCGGGCTCGGCGCGGTCGAGGCGGCGCTGACCACCACCCTGACCGTGGCCGGGCTGACCAGCGCCCACGCCTTCGCCGCGGTGGTGCTGTTCCGCTTGATCACGTTCTGGCTGCCGGTGCCCGTGGGCTGGGTGGCACTGGGGTACCTGCAGCGGCACGACGCGCTGTGAGGTCAGGACCACCCGCGGACGCGGGTTAACCGAGCCTGGCCACGGCGAGCCCGGCGGCCAGCAAGACGATGCTCCAGGACATCGAGCGCAGGGCGCGTTCGAGCGGCTGCAGCAACCGGGCGCTGTCGAGGGTGATGACATCGCCGTCGGCCAGCGTGATGCCGCCGGTGACGATCGAGGTGCGGCGGCGCAGCATCCGCGCGGGGGTGCTCAGGCTGCGCTGGGCTGCCGACAGGCAGAACGCACCGCCCGCGGCCAGAACCGATCCCGCCGAGAGCGTTCCGGTCTGGGCCACGTACGCGGTCAGCAGCGGAAAGGCTCCCCAGGCAGCCGCGAACCCGGCGTCGGTGTGCATGATCCCGCCAAACAGCTCGGCGTTGTAGGCGAGGACGAGAAACGGTCCCACGACCATGAACGGGATGAGCGCCCAGCCGACCCGCACGACGCCGGCCGCGCCCAGGGCGACCGCCCCGGCCAGCGCCGCTCCGGCGGTCGCAATCAGGACCCCGCTGGGAATCCGCGTGCGCAGCGGCCGCCCGTGCAGTTCATCGAGGGCGTGCGCCGCCAGCCCGACGGCGAGGAAGAACGCGCCGAGCGTGGCCAGCAGCGAAGTCAGCCGGACATGCGGCGCGAGCGACGCGCCGATGACCACGTACGCGAGGTGCCACGCCGTGTAGGGCGGGTGCAGTAAGGTCCACCAGTCGCGCCATCCGCCCGGAGCAGCAGCGTAGTAGGCCGGCCGGGACCCGAGCTCGGCCTCCGTCGCTGCCGCGGCCGGCCGGCCAGGCATGGCGCCCGGCTGCGGCTCAGCCACTCGCCCTGATTCCCCACATGACGAGCCCGCCGCCGAGGCTCATCGCGGACCAGCCGACGTCCCGCACGCCGGCCCGCTGCCAGGCCTGGACGGTCCAGCTGACCGGGTAGGCGCGGTAGTGACCCCTGATGCTCGGGCCGAGGAAGCGGCCTACCCTGAACCACTCTCGTCCGCCGGTCATCAGGCCGCCGAGCGGGAGCAGCGTCGCCGTGTACGCGCGCCACCAGAAGCGCCAGAACCGGTTCGGAGGCTCCAGGAACTCCAGGCTCGCGATCGTCCCGCCCGGCCGCACCACGCGCGCAAGCTCGGCCAGCGTCGCCTGCGGGTCAGCCACGTACCGCAGCAGGTAGCTGAAGGTCAGCGCGTCGAACGAGGCGTCCGGAAACGGGAGCTGCTCGGCCCGGCCGGCTACCAGCGCGATGCGGTCGGAGGCTCCGGCCGCGGCGATGTTCTGCTCACCCTGCCGCAGCATCTGCTCGGTAAGGTCCACGCCGACGACTCGGGCTCCGAGCCGGCTGGCCAGTTGCAGCGAGATGCCGGCCGTGCCGGCGGCCACATCCAGGATCAGCTGGTCCTCGCCCGGCGCGAGGTGACCGACCATCGCGTGGCGCCAGCGCCCGTTCTGGCCGAACGAGAGCAGCTCGGCCAGCCGGTCGTATCGGGCGGGGAGGGGGGCGAACAGCCGCTGCGCGAAGCTGTTCCGGCGGTCGGGCGGGGGAAGCGGCACGGCGTCTCCTCGGGGTCCGGAATCACCGTACGCCAGGACCGCGCGGTCTGCGCAAGAGCACGCGCCGCCGCCATTACCTGCACGGTGCCCCGGCGGCCAGTGCCGCCGGGGCACCGGCTCAGGTTTGGTCGGGCGGCCCGGCGGCGTAGTACCCGATCATGATATCGACCTGGATGCTGCCGGAGTCCTCGGTCTTCTGACCCCCCAGCCAGTCCATCAGCTCCTTGAGTTTGGTCTTTATCTCCGCCGCCCTGGCCGGGCTGACCCGGATTTCGGAGGCGGAGATCGCCGGCTTGCGGTAGTCCTCTGCTTCCGGGACGGCGTCCGGAGCGAGCCGCTCGTCCCTGAATGCCGCGAAGAACCCGCGCCGGAAGCCGTCGAGCACGGCCGTCACGGCCCGTTCTGAGTCATCCGCGTGCGCGCGGAGGAACCTGCCGTCGAACAGCAGGTCCCGTTGGCACGCCTGGTAACGCTGCTCGAGGATGCCCGACACCATGCGCGTGGCGGCCACCTTGATCAGGCCCGCGGCCTCAAGCTGCCGCATGTGCCGGTAGAGCTTGGTCTGGGGCTCGCCCAGGCGCGCGGCAAGCTCTTTCACCGACATCACCGGCAGGTCCTCGCGCCCATCCATGAGCACGCCCAGGATCGCGAGCCTGGTCGGATCGGCCATGGCGCGCAGGCTCTCTACGTCGTCGACGGTCTTCACCTCGGCCGGGGCCGAGCCGGCGGTCACCGCCGCGCCGACTGATCGCTGCTCGTTTTCCACAGTTTCATCTTGCCACATGCTCACGCGTCTGCCATCATTCACGCATACGTGAATGATGGCGTAGCCAAGAACGTTGAGGGGCAAGCAAATGACTACTCCAGCGGTCGAGTCTCGATCGGACCAGTCCGGCGATCAAGCCGGTCACCAGGCCAGCGCGCAGACTCGCGATCAGGGCGAGCGCCTCGTTCCGCTGCGGCGGAACCTCCAGTTTCAGACGCTGTGGATCGGCAGCGCCGCCTCGTCGCTGGGGGTCAGCGTCGCGGACGTGGCCTACCCGCTCGCGATCCTGACGCTGACCGGATCGCCAGCACGCGCCGGCTTGTTCGCCGCGGTGCTGACGATGGGAATCCTGGCCGGTTCCCTGCCGGCCGGACAACTGGCGGACCGGCACGACCGGCGGATGCTCGTGATAGTCGCCGAGTCGGTCCGCGCGATCGTGACCGCCGCGGTCGCGGCCGGCTTGATCCTCGGCTGGCTGTCTTTGCCGTTGCTGCTGGTCGCCGCGGCCGTGCTGGGCATCGGCAATGCGGTCTCCGGCGCTGCTCGGCTGCCGCTGGTGCGGTCGGTGGTGCCCCCGGCTCAGATGACCTCGGCGCTGGTTCAGGACGAGGTCCGGCAGAACGGCGCGTTGCTGGCCGGGCCGCCGGTGGCCGGCGCGCTCTACGGGCTCAGGGTGCTGTCGCACGCAATCCCGTTCCTGGCCACGGCACTGGCGTTCGTGGTCGCGATGCTGGCGGCGGTCGCGATGAAGGTGATGCCCGGCGGCTACTCCGCGACCGCGGCAGGCACGTCCGGATCCGCCGCCGCCGGGGCCGCACCCGCAGCCGGCCCGCCGGACTCCGGCATGCTCGCGGGGATCCGCATGCTGTGGCGCGCGCCGGTCTTGCGCGCGACGATGCTGCTGATCATGATCGCGAACATGGCCGGCGCCGGGCTCGACCTGGCGGTCATCGTCATCCTGCGCCAGCATCACGTCGCCTCGGCCACGATCGGCCTGGCGCTCGGCGCCGGCGCGGTGGGCGGGCTGGCCGGAGCGCCGCTGGTGAAGGTGCTGC
>JASHUE010000851.1:0-2883 GCA_030040195.1 Streptosporangiaceae bacterium
ATACCGCGGCCAGAGCCGGCCGTGCCGTCGGCGCCGGCCAGGCTGGCCGGGCTTAGCGTGCCGTCGGCGCCGGGCGAGCTGACCGCGTTGGCCGAGCCTTCCGCCGTGACCGGGCTGACGGGCGGCAGGCCTCTGGCCAGCACGTCCATAAGGTCTTCGAAGACGTCGTCGGGCACGCGACCGCCCGCCGTCCACTCGGTCCACCGCATGCCCACGAAGTGCCCGAGCCCGGTGTAGATGTACGCGATCACCTCGGGGTCGTATCGCGGGTCGACCTCGCCCGCCAGCTGGGCCACCCGCACGCCCCGCGCGTACCCGCGGGCTAGCCTCTCGTAGTAGGCGCGGAACTCGCCCGGTGCAAGGAACTCGGCCTCGCGGACGATACGGAAGATCCACGGGCGCTGCGACATCAGGTCGAAGTACGCGCGGAAGGCCGCACGCTCCCTGGCCCGCTGGTGGTCTGCCGCGGTCTGCAAGGCAGCCGCCATGCCCGCCCTGAGATCGGCGTTGATGCGCCGGATCACGGCCGTGAAGATCTCGGCCTTGGACGCGAAATGGGCGTAGAAGCTCCCGGTGGCGATGCCGGCCGCGGCGCAGATGTCTGCTACCGAGGTCCGGCGGTAGCTGCGCTCGCCGAACAAGTGCTCCGCGGCTACCAGCAGCCGCTCGGCCGGCGGCTCCGTCGGTGCGGAGGCCGGCCTCCGGCTCAGGGTGCGTGCCACACTGACCCCTGCTACGACGCTCATGCCGGCCGCCCGCGGGACCCCGCGGGCGGCCGAACAACTAACGCCGTCAGGCTACGGTATGCCGCTGGAGGGAGCCGGCGGCTGCGGGGTCGTATCTGTCGTGACGGCACCGGTGGGGGTGTTGTCAGTGACCTGCACCGGGCCGAGCGCGACGAGCACGCCATTCTTGACCTCAGCGACGTAGGCGCCGGTGATGCCGTCGTGATCAGTGGATGAGTACGCGTACGGCGCAACGGAGACGCCCTGCGGCAAGCCGGAGTTCACCGCGTTGACCAGGTCCTGCCTGGTCGGATTGCGGCCGGCCTTGAACATCGCCTGCACGAACGTGTAGGCCGCGGCCATCCCGTACAGCACGTTGCCGTCCAAGGGCAGTTTCGGGATGTACTCGTTGTGGATCTTGGTGAACAGCTGGATCCAGCTATTGCTCGTGCTGCCAAGCGAGGGCAGGTAGGCGTCGGTGATGATGCCCTGGATCAGCGAGTCCCCGAAGCTGCCTGACTTCTTCGCGAAGGTGTTGAGCAGCCCGGAAAGCGTGATCGGATCGGAGCCAACGCTGCTGCTGACCAGCTGCGGGTTATAGCTGAGCTCGAGCTCGGACAGCCGGAGTAGCGCCATGAAGGCCGGCACGGCGAACGCGATGACGACCTGGGCCCTGGATGCCTTGAGCGCGGCGGTCAGGGTGCCGACCTCAGCGGCCGGGTTGGCGGCGGCTACGTTGTAGGGCTCCTTCGCCACGACCTGGGAAGCGGGAATCTCGTAGCTGAGGCCCTTGATGCCGTCCAGCCCGAACTCGTCGTCCTGGTAGAAGTAGGCGATCTTCTCGCCCTTGAAGTGCGCGGCGACATAGCTGCCGAGTATCTTGCCTTCCCTGATGTAGTTGATCTGCCAGCCGAAGGTGTCCGGCCAGGTAGACGGCGCGTTCCAGCAGGCGCAGCCGGAGGCGACGAACAGGTCGGGAACCTTTTCCGCGTTGATGAACGGGGCGACTGCCAGGTGGGTAGGCGTGCCCAGCCCGTTGAAGATGGCGAAGACTTTGTCCTGCAGGATCAGCTGGCGGACGACCGTCGTGGTGATCGAGGAGTTGTACTGATCGTTCAGGTACTTGTAGATGATCTTGCGTCCGTACACTCCGCCGTGCGCGTTCACGTACTGGAAGTAGGCGTTCGACGCTGGTGCGATCTCGTCGTAGCCCGGTGCCGCAATACCCGTTAATGGCTGGTGGCTGCCGATCAGGATTGTCGAAGCGGTGATGCCTGGCGCGGAGGCCTGCAGCTTGCCTGACGACGATGGCGTGCTGCTGCCGCAGGCAGCCAGCGTCAGGCTCAGCGCCGCCACGGCGGCTACGGGCACGAGGCCCAGTTTGCGGTATCTACTCATCTGATTCCTTCCTATCCACTCCGTTCTTGACGGGTCTCTGCACTAGCGCCTTCTTGCAGCCGGCGGGCCAGGCGCCTGCCGACCGCACCGACAGGTCCGGCCGCGGCCGGCGCCACCGGACCCAGCAGTCGGCGGACGCCGCCCTGGATTCCGGCCGGGAACAGGAGCATCACGAGGATGAGAACGAGGCCGTAGCCGGCAATCGGCACGCTCGCGCTGGCCGAGGAGAACCCGTGGCTGGCGGCAAAGTCGGTCAGGAACGGCGGGACGAGAACAAGGATGATCCCGCCCCAGACCGCGCCGGCCAGGCTGCCGAGTCCGCCGAGCACCACCGCGGTGAGCAACTGGATTGACAGCGCCAGCGTGAACGCTCCTGGCGTCACATTCAGCATCGTCATCGCGAGCAGGGAGCCCGCCACGCCCGCGCAGGCCGCGCTCAGGACGAAGGCCAGCACCCGCAGCCTGGCGACATTCAGCCCTGCGAGCGCGGCGGCCGTCTCGTTGTCCCGCAACGCGCGCCAGCTCCGGCCGACCCGGCTGCGCAGCAGATTGGCCAGCAGCACCATCACGATGACCAGGCAGACGCAGCACACCCAGGCCTGCCACTCCGTTAGCTGGAATGACGCGCCGAGGAAGCCAGGAGTCGTGACGGTGAAGTCGAGGCCCTGGTCCCCGCCGAATACGCCCTGCCACTGGTAGGCGACGGCGGGCAGCGCCACCGCGAGCATCAAAGTCGCGCCCGCGAGGTACGGCCCGCGCA
>JASHUE010000852.1:0-7064 GCA_030040195.1 Streptosporangiaceae bacterium
CAGCGCTCGACGCCGGCGACCTTGGGCCCGGCGACGAGCACGAGCAGCAGGCCGAGCACCGAAGCGGCCAGCAGCGGGTACGCGAAGGCACGGAACAACCGGACCGGCGCCTTGGCCGCCAGCCACATGAGCACCAGGCCGACCACGGCGCCCAGCACCTGCTTCTGGAAGATCGCGTACTGCGGCAGGTCCTGCACCAGCTGGTACGCGGTGGACGCGGACAGCACCATGACCAGGCCGAGCGCCAGCAGCAAGAGCGTGCAGCCGAGGATCAGGTAGTAGGACGTCAGCGGCCGGTCAAGCAGGATCCTCCAGCGGGCCGCCCGGTCCCGCAGCGTCAGCGCGGCGCCCGCGACGCCGACCATGGCAATGGCCGGCTCCAGCCCGTCGTCGCTGGCCCGGCTCCGGCGGGGCTGGCCCAGCGTGACGTTCACGGCTGCGGACTCGGGGAGCGACCCCCTGAGCCCTCGAGCGAGGCCAGCCGCGCGACCGAAGCCGCGAACGCCTCTCCCCTGGCCGGGTAGTCGCGGAACATGTCGAATGACTGCGCCGCCGGAGCCAGCAGCACGGTGTCTCCTGGCTGCGCCATCCGCGCCGCCTGCGCTACCACGAGGTCCATGACTCCAGTGTCGGTGCCCGCTACCTCGAAAACCTGGACATCGCGCGCGTGTCGCGCAAGCGCGCGGGCGAATCTGGCCCGGTCCGCGCCGAGCAGCACCGCCCCGCGCAGCCTTGGCCGGGCCGCGGCCACGAGCTCGTCAAGATCGGCATCGGTGGCGCGGCACAGGCCGCCGGCGATCCACACGATCGAGCCGAACGCGGCGATCGACGCGGCGGCCGCGGCCGGGTTGCTGGCCTTGGAGTCGTCGACGTAGGCGACGCCGCCGATCACGCCGACTTCGGCGATGCGATGCGGTTCTGGCTGGAATGCGGCCAGCCCGCCGCTGACCGCCCCGGGCGGGTCGCCGTAGGCCCTGGCCAGCGCGGCCGCCGCGAGTGCGTCGGCCACGTTGTGGGGAGCCGGGGGCCGTACTGCGCTCGCGGGCGCCAGCGGAACCGCGCCGGCGGAGAACGCCCGGTCGGTCAGCCAGCCTTCGGCGACCCCGAGCTCACCCGGGCCCGGCGGCCCCAGCCGGAAGGCCACCCGCCGGCTCAGGGACCCGGCCGCGGCCGCCATCGCCACGGTGCGCGGGTCGTCGGCGTTGCAGATCGCGATGGTGCCCGGCGCGTAGATCTTGCTCTTGGCGGCCGCATAGGACTCGATGTCGTCGTGCCAGTCGAGGTGGTGGCCGGCAATGTTCAGCACGACCGCGGCCAGCGGCGTGACCGTCGAGCTCCAGTACAGCTGGAAACTGGACAGCTCGACCGCGACCACCGGATAGGGCTGCGGGTCGGTGACGGCGTCCAGGATCGGCGTGCCCACGTTCCCGGCGGCGATGCTGCGATGGCCGGCCGCGGCGAGCATGGCCGCCAGCATCCGCACCGTGGTCGTCTTCCCGTTCGTGCCCGTGATTCCCAGCCACTGCTGGCGGGTCCCGTCCGGCAGCACGGGGCGCAGCCGCCAGGCCAGCTCGACGTCCCCGATCACCTCGATGCCCGCGGCGACCGCGCGCGCGAGCAGCGGGGTGTCCGGCCGCAGGCCGGGCGAGGTGATGACCAGGTCGGTGCCGGGCGGCACGAGCGCCTCGGGGCCCAGGTGAGCCGGTCCGAGCCGCACCTCGATGCCGCCCTGCTCTAGCCCGGCGGCGACCTGCCGGCGTTCGGCGTCGTCGCGGGAATCGACGGCGGCCACCACGGCGCCCTGGCCGGCCAGCAGTTCAATGACCGACTGCCCGGTGATGCCGAGCCCGGCCACGCAAATGTGCCGGCCGGCCAGCCCGGCCAGCTGCGTACCTGCCGCGGCGCCCGTCATGGCCCTAAGTCTGCAGCCACTCGGCGTAGAAGAGCGCGAGGCCGAGCGCGACGCACAGGCCGCTGACCATCCAGAACCTGATGACGATCGTGGTCTCGGGCCAGCCCATCAGCTCGAAATGGTGCTGCAGCGGTGCCATCTTGAACACCCGCCTGTGGGTGAGCTTGTACGAGGTGACCTGGAGCATTACCGACGCCGTGACGATCACGAACAGGCCGCCGAGTATCAGCAGCAGCAATTGCGTCTTCGTGCAGACGGCCAGCCCGGCCAGGACGCCGCCGAGGGCCAGCGAGCCGGTGTCGCCCATGAAGATCTTGGCCTTCGGCGCGTTCCACCACAAGAAGCCGAAGCAGGCTCCGAGCACCGCGGAGGCGACCACCGCGATGTCCAGCGGATCGCGGACGCTGTAGCACTGCGGGGAGATGAAGTTCGTGCAGTCGTTGCGCTCCTGCCAGATCCCGATCAGCACGTATGCGGCGAGTACCGCGATGGTCGCGCCAGTCGCGAGGCCGTCCAGGCCGTCGGTCAGGTTCACGGCGTTGGACAGGCCCGAGATCAGGATGACGACCCAGATCACGAACGGCAGCACGCCGATCGCCGGGCCGAAGTCGCGGAGGAACGACAGGTGCGCATCGGCCGGGGTGATGTCGTAGCCGTTCTGATGCTGGAGCACCTCCACGGCGAAGACCGCCCCGACGACCGCCTGCCCGGCCAGCTTGGCCCCGCTGCGCAGTCCGAGGCTGGTCTGCCGGTAGATCTTGATGAAGTCGTCGATGAACCCGACCAGGCCGAGGCCGGTCATCAGCAGCAGGATCAGGCCGCCGGAGATCGTCATGGCATCGCGGGTGACCAGGTGCCCGGCGACGTAGCCGATCAGCGAGGCGAGCACGATGACGATGCCGCCCATCGTGGGCGTGCCGCGCTTGGTCTCGTGGGCCTTCGGGCCCTCGACCCTGATCGGCTGGCCGTAGCCCTGTCGGCTCAGTAGCCTGATCGCGAGCGGCGTGCCGAACAGTGCGAGCAGCAGTGACACCGCACCGGTGACGATGATCGTTTTCACCGGGCTGTGTCCTCCTGTTCCGGCAGTGCCTGATCATCTAGGGGCCGCTCACCGGTGAGCGCCAGCGCCACTTTCTCCAGCCCTATGGCATGCGAGGCCTTTACCAGTACGACGTCGCCGGGACGCATTCGGATGCGCACCGCCTGAACTGCCGAAACCGCGTCGGGAACGTGCACCAGCTCGCCGCGGAAGGACCTTACCTCCTTGGCACCCTGCAGCATCGGGGCCGCCTGGTCACCGACCACGATAAGCGCCGCGACGCCTGCCCTGGCCGCTTGTGCCCCGGCCGCCCGGTGCAGCTCCTCGGCTTCGGCGCCCAGCTCGGTCATGTAGCCGAGCACGGCCAGGCCGCGACCGGAGGCGGCCATCACCGACAGCGTCTCGATCGCGGCCCGCATGGCATCGGGATTGGCGTTGTACGCGTCGTTCAGGATCGTGACGCCGTCCGGCAGCCGTGTGACTTCCATGCGCCACCGGCTCCTGGCCACCGCGGCGGACAGCCCGTCCGCCACCTCGGCGGGCTCCATGCCCAGCTCCAGCCCCACGGCCGCGGCCGCGAGCGCGTTGGTGACGTGATGCTCGCCGTAGAGCTGAAGCTGCACGGCCGCGGAGCCGGACCTGGTGGCCAGCCTGAACCGGGCCCGGCCGAGATCGTCGGAACCGACCTGCCGCGCCTGCACGTCGGCGGAGGGCGCGCGGCCGAAGGTGACGACCCTGGCCGCGGTGCGAGCGGCCATCGCCGCCACCCGCGGGTCGTCGGCGTTGAGCACCGCGACGCCGTCGGCGGGCAGCGCCGCGGGCAACTCGCCCTTAGCCAGCGCGACCTGGTCGAGGCTGCCGAACTCGCCCAGGTGCGCGTAGCCGA
Organism: Streptosporangiaceae bacterium; assembly: GCA_030040195.1. Classification (GTDB taxonomy): domain Bacteria; phylum Actinomycetota; class Actinomycetes; order Streptosporangiales; family Streptosporangiaceae; genus JAJYUU01. The sequence goes on from JASHUE010000852.1 coordinate 3,838, forward strand.
CCGACAGGACCGCGCCGATCCGTGGCGGGGTGATTTCACAGAGCTGCGCGATGTGGCCGATCCCGCGGGCCGACATCTCCGAGACCAGGTACCTGGTCTGCTCAGTCACCCGCAGGGCCGTCAGCGGATGGCCGATCTCGTTGTTGAACGACCCCGGCGGCGAGACCGTCGGGCCGAGCCGCTCGATCAGCTGAGCGGCCAGGTCCTTGGTCGTGGTCTTGCCCGCGGACCCGGTGATGCCGATGACCGTCAGGTCAGGCAGGCGGTCGATCACGGCCCTGGCCAGGCGGGCCAGGGCCGCCGGCACGTCATCGACGATCAGCGCCGGGACGCCGACCGGCCGGGTCGCCAGCACCGCCGTCGCGCCGGCGCGGACCGCGGCGGCGGCGAAGTCATGACCGTCCGCACGGGTTCCTGGCAGCGCCGCGAACAGGCTTCCTGGCCGCGCATCCCTGGAGTCGATCACCACCGGGCCAGCCAGCACGACGCTGGGATCGGGCACGTCGGCCAGTACCGCGCCCGTCAGCTGGGCGGCCTCTGCCACCGACAGCCGGATCACGCGTCCTCCGGGAAGTCGAAGATCACCTCGTCATCCTCCGGGCTGACGCCGGCGGCCTCCGGCCCGGAGGACATCGTCGCATCCTCGGCCGCCCGCCTTCGCGCGAGGGCATTGGCGGCTACCTCTCGGTCATCGAACGGGATCACCGCGCCGCCGACGTACTGGCCGCGCTCATGCCCCTTGCCGGCCACCAGCACGACGTCGCCCTTGCCGGCCGAGCCGATTGCCAGGGCGATGGCCGCGGCGCGGTCGGGCTCGACGATCACGTGGGCCCGGTCCGCCCCGGATACCCTGAGCGCCCCGCTGACCATCTCGGCGAGGATCGCAAGCGGGTCCTCAGTACGCGGGTTGTCGCTGGTGAAGATCGCCACGTCGGCCAGCCTGGCGGCCGCCTCGCCCATCAGCGGGCGCTTGCCCTTGTCCCGGTCCCCGCCGCAACCCAGGACGATGGCGAGGCTGCCCAGGGTTACCTGCCGCAGCGCGGTCAGGGCCGCCTCGACCGCGCCCGGCTTGTGCGAGTAGTCCACCAGCACGGTGAATTCCTGGCCCCGGTCAACCCGCTCCAGCCGTCCCGGCGGGCCGACGCAGGCCGCCACGCCCGCGACCGCAGCGGCCAGGCCGATGCCTGCCTCTACCAGCGCGACGATCGCGCCGAGAGCGTTGGCGACGTTGAAGTGGCCCGGCAGCGCGATGGCCGCATCGGCCTCGACGCCGCCCGGGCCGATGACCCTGAACGTGGAGCCGTCCGCGCCCGAGCGGACGTCGGCGGCACGCCAGTCGGCTGACCGGCGGCCCTCCGCCGAGAACGTCGTCACCGGGATCGAGGCGGTCGCGGCCAGTTCACGGCCGCGATCGTCGTCGATGTTCACCACGCCCGCCCGCGAGTACTTGGGCGTGAACAGTTCCGCCTTGGCCGCGAAGTAGTCGTCCATGCTGGCGTGGAAGTCCAGGTGGTCCTGCGACAGGTTCGTAAATACGGCCACGTCGTAGTGGGTGCCAGACACCCGGCCGGCCACGAGCGCGTGGCTGGACACCTCCATCGCCGCCGCTCCGACCCGGCGCTCGATCATCACCGCCAGCAGGGCTTGCAGATCGGTGGATTCCGGGGTGGTGAGCGTGCTGTCCGCCGCCGTGCCCGCGATCCGGACCTCGACTCCGCCGATGAGCCCCGTCTGGTAGCCGGCCGCCCGCAGACCAGACTCCACGAGATAGGTCGACGTAGTCTTGCCCGCCGTCCCGGTCACGCCGATGAGCAGCAGCCGGCTGGACGGATCACCGTATATCCACGCGGCGATCTCCCCCAGGCGCTGGCGCGGATCGGCGACCACGAAGACGGGCAGGCCTGACCTGACCGCGGCATCGCGGCCGGCCGGGTCGGTGAGCACGGCAACAGCCCCGGCTGCCGCCGCCTCCGCGCAAAAGCGCGCCCCATGAACGCTGCTCCCGGGCAGCGCGGCATACAAATCCCCCGGCTGGACGCTCCGCGAGTCGTGCGTGATCCCGGTCAGGCTGGGCGAGCGGCCTGGCCCGCCGCCAGGGGGAGCTGTCTCGCCCCGGTCCGCGACTGCCCGGCCGGAAGAACGCAGCCCTAGCAGCGCCGCCAGCCCGTCGAGGGGGCGGGCAGGGACGCGCTGCGGGCGCAGGGGCGCTGGCACGGGCAGAGGTTACCTCCGTTCACGGCGCCGTGAGCCTGATGTAGGGCGTTCTGGCGTTGTCCGGCGGGATCTTCATGGTCTGCAGGGCGAATCGCATCACATCGTAGAAAGCCGGGCCGGCCACTTCGTCACCGAAGTAGTCACTACCCTGCGGGTCCTGGATGTTGACCGCCACGACCAGTTGCGGGTCGTTGGCGGGGGCGATGCCGATGTAGCTCGACCCATACTGGCAGAGACTGCAGTTGCTCAGGCTGGGGTCGGACACCTGTGCGGTCCCGGTCTTGGCTGCCACTGTATATCCGGCGATCTCGCCGTAGGGCTCCCCGGCCTGCGCATCTACCTCGGGCACCTGCTGCAGCATGGTCATCAGCTCACTCGCGGTCTTCGCCTGGATGACCCGGCGCCGCGGCGGTGCCGGGGCTGGCGCGTAGACGCCGGTGCTGCTGACCGTCCCGGCCACCAGCGTGGGCTGGACCCGGACCCCGCCGTTGGCGATCGTCGCGTACACGCTTGCCATCTGGATCGCGGTGACGCCGACGCCCTGGCCGAAGGCGAACTCGAACGGATCGTCGCCCCAGTATCCGGACGTTCCTGGTCGCGGTATCAGGCCCGCGCTCTCCCCCGGCAAGCCAAGGCCGCTCGGCGAACCGAGACCGAAGGCGCGCAAGTAGTCGTACTGCTCCATCGGCGTGATGTGGGTGGCCACCTGCACCATGCCGACGTTGCTTGAGTGCGCGAGGATGCCGGCGATGGTGTAGCGGACTGTCGGGTGCCACTCCGCGTCGTGGAACGCGTACTCGCCGTCCATCACGATCTGGTACGGGATCGTGTAGGGGCTCATGGGCGTCTGACCGCCCTTCTCCAGCGCCGCCGCAACGGTGACGGACTTCAGCGTGCTGCCAGGCGCGAAGACGTTAGCGGTGCTGATGTTTGTTGTCGCGACCAGGTTCGTGACATCCGACGGGTTATACGTCGGCCATTGGGCCATTGCCAGGATCGCACCCGTATGTGGG
>JASHUE010000853.1:0-3365 GCA_030040195.1 Streptosporangiaceae bacterium
AAAGCGGGCACTGGCCGACGACCCCGGATCAGGTCGTGCTGTCGGAGAACATGGGCTTCTTCCCTAACCCGGGCGCGCAGATGACGGTGCCGACGGCGCCAGGAAAGCCTGCGCTCACGGTCGTCGGCATTGCGAACTCGATCACGAACACGGCTGACGCCTGGGTGCTGCCATCCGAGATCGCCGCGCTGCGGTCGCCAGGCCAGCCCCCGGCCGCGCAGATGCTGTACTCGTTCTCGACTGCGGCGACCGCCGCGCAGATCCGCGGCGACGTCGCGGCCGTCGCCGTGGCGCTGCCCGCCGGGGCGGTCGGCGGCTACTCGTCCTGGCTCACGGCCAAGCAGTCCGCGACCGGGAACGGCTCGATTCTGTCGCCGTTCGTGGATGCGTTCGCGCTGATCGGTCTGCTCATGGCGGTGCTGATCGTGGCCAATGTCGTAAGCGGTGCGGTCGTGGCCAGTTACCGGCGGATCGGCGTGCTCAAGAGCATCGGCTTCAGTCCCGCGCAGGTGATCGTCGCGTACGTGACCAGGGCCGGTGTGCCCGCCGTCGTCGGCACGCTCGTCGGCCTGGTCCTCGGCAACGTGCTGGCCATTCCGGTGCTGCGCAAGTCGGCGCAGTCGTTCCGGGTCGGGAGCCAGATGGTTCCGCTCTGGGTCGAGGTGGTGACCCCGCTGGTGATGATCGGGCTGGTGGCGCTGACCGCGCTGGTGCCAGCGCTGCGGGCCGGGCGGCTTTCGGCCGTGCAGGCCATCGCGATGGGGCAGGCGCCTCGCCAGGGCCGTGGCTATGCGGCGCACCGGCTCGCCAGCCGGCTACGGCTGCCGCGACCGGTCACCATCGGGCTGGCCGCGCCGTTTGCCCGGCCGGCCAGGACGCTCGGCACGCTGGCGGCGATCATGTTCGGGGTCACCGCCGTGGTGTACGCGGTCGGTCTGGACGCCTCGCTGTCGAAGTCCGAGCAGGGCCAGTCACTGGCGGCGACCGCTCCCGTGCAAATCCAGCTGGCCAACGGCAACGGGATCCGCCCTGGCAGCAGCCAGGACAAGGCCGTGCGCACTGCGCTGGCCAGGCAACCAGGAACGCTGCACTCGGCCGCGGTCGACTACACGCAAGTCGGCATCGCGGGCCTGACGACACAGGCGCAGGCCCAGGTCTACCTGGGCAGTTCGGCCTGGGTCGGCTACGACCTGATCAGCGGCCACTGGTTCAGCCGGCCGGGGCAGGTGGTCGTCAACACCGCCTACCTCACGCAGACCGGCCTGGCGGTGGGCGACGCGACGACGATCTCGGCCGGCGGCAAGACGGAGACCGTGCGGATCTCGGGTGAGATCTTCGTGCCGGGGAGCTCGCCTCAGCTGATGACGAGTTGGCAGACCCTGGGTCCCACGGCTGCGCCGCCGCTGTCTATCGCGCAGTACGTCGTCGGACTCAGGGCGGGCGTCAACGTGAACTCCTACGTGACGTCGGTCCAGCAGTCCCTTGGCAGTCAGTACTCAGCCAACGGGCCCGAGGCCGGCGGGCAGTTCTACCTGATCGCCGATTCGCTGATCGCCATGCTGACGCTGATGATGGCTGTGGTGGCCGGGCTCGGCGTGCTGAACACGGTGCTGCTCGGCACCCGGGACCGGGTGCGGGACCTGGGCGTGTTCAAGGCGGTCGGGATGACGCCGAGGCAGACGATCGCGATGGTGATGTGCTGGGTCGCGGGACCGGCGATCGCTGCCGCGGTGATCGCGGTGCCGGTTGCCCTGCGACTGCACTCGGGCACGATCACGGCCATGGGCAACGCCGCCTACACGGCTCTGCCGGCCAGCCTCCGGGATGTCTACCACCCGGTCGAGATCCTCCTGCTGGCCGCTTCCGGACTGGTGATCGCGGCGCTCGGCGCCCTCCTGCCGGCTAGCTGGGCCGCCAAGGCCAAGACGGCGACCGCCCTGCGGGCCGAGTAGCCACGTCCGGGCCCTGGCCCGGCTGGACCGAACGTCATTCCGCTTGGCAGGATCAGGATAAGGACGGAAAGACCGGGCGAGAGGGAGCTACCGTACATGGGCGGAGTGCAGACCGAGGTTGAGGCGGCAGAGGTAGGACTCGACCAGGCCCGGCTGGAGCGGATCGACAAGCACTTCGCCCGGTACGTCGACCGGGGACGGCTCGCGGGATGGCTGATCACGGTCAGCCGTCACGGAAAGCTCGCGCACGTATCGACCTACGGCCGGCGCGACCTGGAAGCCGGGCTGCCAGTGGAGCCGGACACCCTGTGGCGCATCTACTCGATGACCAAGCCCATCACCTCGGTCGCCGCGATGATGCTCTACGAGGAGGGCGGCTTCCAGCTGACCGACCCGGTGAGCCGCTACATCCCGTCGTTCGCCGACTGCCGCGTGTTCACCGGAGGGTCGGACATCCGCTACGTCACCGAGCCAGTCACGGAGCCGATGCGGATCTGGCACCTGCTCACGCACACCTCCGGGCTGACGTACGGGTTCCACCGCTCCCACCCGGTCGACGCCATCTACCGGGCCAACGGCTTCGAGTGGGGGAGCCCGCGCGACACCGACCTGGCCGGCATCTGCGACCTCTTCGCGGGGATGCCGCTGCTGTTCCAGCCGGGCTCGGAGTGGAACTACTCGGTCTCCACCGATGTCCTCGGCCGGGTGGTCGAGGTCGTGTCGGGCCAGCGGCTTGACGAGTTCTTCGCGGAGCGGATCTTCCGGCCGCTCGGCATGACCGACACCGCGTTCTGGGCCGGACCGGAGGAGGCCGGGCGGCTGGCGGCGCTGTATTCCCGCGGCGCCGAAGGCAAGGCCACCCGGATGGACGCGATGGGCAAGGCTGCCCTCAGGGAACCGGTCTACCTCAGCGGCGGCGGCGGGCTGGTCTCCTCCGCGGCGGACTACCACCGGTTCACGGAGATGCTGCTGCACCGGCCGGACAGCCCGGCAGGCGAACTGGACGGCGTCCGGCTGCTCGGCCCGCGGACCGTTGCATACATGACCATCAACCACCTGCCGGGCAACGCGGACCTGGACAGCGTCGGCCGGCCGCTGTACGCCGAGTCGATCTTCCGGGGAATTGGCTTCGGGCTCGGCTTCGCCGTGCAGCTTGACCCGGCCGCGTCCAAGACGCTGTGCTCGGCCGGGGAGTTCAACTGGGGCGGCGCCGCCTCCACCACGTTCTGGGTCGACCCGGCAGAGCAGCTCACGGTCAGCTTCTTCACGCAGCTGATGCCCTCAAGCGTGTACCCGATCCGCCCGCAGCTGCGCCAGCTCGTGTACCAGGCCCTGGTCGACTGACGTCCTGTGCGCCACGACCGTCGTGATCCGGCCGGGCAGCGTGCGTGCGCCAAGACGTCCCGGCCGACG
>JASHUE010000854.1:0-3250 GCA_030040195.1 Streptosporangiaceae bacterium
GTCCGGAGCCTGAGCAAGTCGTTCTCCGGGCCTGGCGGGCGCTCCATGCCGGTGCTGGAGGACATCAACCTGGACGTGGTCGAGGGCGAGTTCGCGGCGCTGCTCGGCCGCAGCGGCAGCGGCAAGTCGACCCTCTTGCGATGCATCGCCGGGCTGATGGCGCCGAGCGAGGGCGAGGTGCTATTCCGCGGTGAGCGGCTCACCGGGACAAACCGGGAGACCGCGATGGTCTTCCAGACGTTCGCGCTGATGCCGTGGCTGACCGTGCGGCAGAACGTGGAACTGGGCCTGGAAGCGAGGGGCGTCTCACCTGAGGACCGGTCCGAGCGGGCGCTGCGCGCGATCGACATCGTCGGGCTTGACGGCTATGAGAGCGCATTCCCGAAGGAGCTGTCCGGCGGCATGCGCCAGCGCGTCGGGTTCGCCAGGGCTCTGGTCGTCGAGCCCGCTGCGCTGCTCATGGACGAGCCGTTCAGCGCACTCGACGTGCTGACCTCGGAAAACCTGCGCGGCGAGCTGCTCGAGCTGTGGGAAGGTCATAAGTTCCCGACCAAGACCATCGTGATGGTGACGCACAACATCGAGGAGGCGGTGCTGCTGGCCGACCGCATCCTCGTGCTGGGCACCAATCCCGGCCGCATCCGGTACGACCTGGTCAACCCGCTGGCCCGGCCCAGGCGGCGGCGCACGCCCGATTTCGATGAATTCGTCGACCAGATCTACCGGATGATGACCGAGCGCGAGGCGGCGACGGTCAGCGCTCCCGCCGCTCGAGACACCCAGGAACCCGGCACGATCAGCGACACGCCGCTGCCGCAGGCCACCGTTGACGGCCTGTCCGGCCTGGCCGAGATCCTGATCGGCCGGCATGGCGGCGCCGCCGACCTGGCTGACCTGGCCGACGGCCTCGGCCTGGAGGTCGACGACCTGCTGCCGCTGGTGGACGCCCTGGTCCTGCTCGGGTTCGCCGTATTGCAGGACGACCGGCTCGAGCTGACCGGCAACGGACAGGTCTTCGCCGGAGCCAGCATCCAGGACAGCAAGGAGATCTTCGCCCGGGCGTGCCTGAGCCGCGCACCGCTGGTCCGGGCGATTTACCGGAATCTGCGCGCGACCCAGGACGACTCCCTGCCGGCCGGCTACTTCATTGACATCCTCCGCGCGCGCTACAGCGAAGAGGAGTCGGCCCGGCAGCTCGACGTGGCGATCAACTGGGGCCGGTATGCCGAGCTATACGACTATGACGCAAACAGAGGCCAGATCATCAGGGAGGAACAGGGTATTGGCGTGACGATCGCCGACGCCCCCGAGCCGGTGCATCGCGGCTCCCTGACCGTCTACCTCGGCGCGGCGCCCGGCGCGGGGAAGACCTACACGATGCTCAAGGAGGGCCAGGCTCGCCGCGCGCAGGGCGAGGACGTGGTAATCGGCTTCGCCGACACCCGGGGCCGCCCGCACACGCAGGAGGCGATCGGCGGGCTGGAGGTCGTGCCGCCGCGGGAGGTGGAGCGCACGCTGAGCGATCCCGAAGGGGGCGAGGAGATGGACGTGACGGCGGTGCTGGCGCGCCATCCGCAGGTCGTGCTCGTCGACGACCTGGGGATGCACACGACCGCCGTCAGCGCGCTGCGCTCGGCCGGCATTGACGTGATCAGCACGGCCGACATCGGCGACGTGCAGGCGGTCGCCAGCCAGTGGCGGGCCATCACCGGCCACCCGGCGCCCGCCACGATCTCCGACGACCAGCTCGCGGACATCGACGCGATCCAGTTCGTCGACAGCTCGCCGGAAGCGCTGCGCAAGCGGCTTGGGCATGGCAACATCTATCCGGCGCAGCGGGTACCCAACGTGCTGCAGACCGAGTTCCAGCCGTCCAGGCTGGCCGCGCTGCGCGAGCTGGGACTCGGCCTGGTCGCGCGGTCGGCGCCCGAGCCCGAAGCTGCGCGGCAGCGCCACTCCCAGGATGTGCTCGTCGTCCTGTCGCGGCCCGAGCCTGCCGACGCGCTGGTCCTGCGCGGGATCCGGCTGGCCAGGCGCCGCGGCGCCCGCTGTTACCTGCTGACACTGACCCCGTCGGGTCAGCCGCCCGTCACGTTCTCGGAGCAGGTGCGGCAGACTGCCGAGGCGGCCGGGGTGACCACGCTCGCGCGCGACAGCAGGGACGTCGGCGCGGCGATCATCTCAGCGGTGCAGGAGACCGGCGCGCGGCACCTGGTACTGGCCGCCCCGCCGGTCGGGCTGCTTGAGCGCTGGCGCGGGTCGCTGATCGAACGGCTGGTAGGCCGCCTGCCCGAGGTGCACCTGCACGTGCTGGCGGTCTCTTCGCGTGCGGTGAGCCTTGTGCAGTCGGCGGGCGGAACGCCGGGCGAGGCCGATCACCGGGAGCAGCGGCGCGGCGCCGTACGGGTCTACCTCGGCTACGCGCCGGGCTGCGGGACGACCACGGCGATGCTCGAGGAGGCGGCCAGGCGCCAGTCACGCGGCACCGACGTGGTCGTGGGCGCGGTGGACGTCGGCGACCGGGAGCACGTAGCGGCGTTGCTCGAGGGCCTGGAGCTCATCGGCGACGGCAGCACGCTGGACACCGACGCGGTGCTGGCGCGGCGGCCGGAAGTCGTCTGCGTGGACGACCTGACCGGGGGGACCACAACCGCGGAGCGCCGGTTCGCCGCCGCGCGGCGACTCACGGACGCGGGCATCACCGTGGTCGGGACCGTCCAGCTTGGCGACCTCGGCAGCCCGTTCCTTGACGAGCGCGCGCTGCTGGCGCTCGCCGATGAGATCGAGCTGGTCGACGTGGCGCCGCCGATCCTGATCGACCGGGTCAGGCGGGGCGAGATCGTGCCGGCCGACCGGATCGCGAGCGAGCTGGCCACGACATACCGGCCAGAAGCCCTGCAGGCGGCGCGGGAGCGAGCATTCGCGCTCGTGGCCGAGCATAGTGACCGGCGCCTGGCCAGGTACGCCGCCGACCCCCAGCTCCCTGTGCCAGAAGTGCCGCCGTGCATCCTGGCCTGCGTCGCCCCCTGGCCGGGAATGGAATCGCTGCTGCGCCGGTCCGCCGCGCTGGCCGCCGAGGTCGACGGGCGCTTCGCGGCCGCGGTGGTCAGGGACAGCGAACCTGGCGGCCAGGAGGACGCGCTGCTCGATGCGTACGCGGCCCTGACCGCGCAGCTCGGCGGTGAGCTCACCGAGCTCACCGGGCCGTCGCCAGCCATCGCTCTCGCCGGGTTCGCCGAGCGCGAGCACG
>JASHUE010000855.1:0-7712 GCA_030040195.1 Streptosporangiaceae bacterium
CTATCCGTCAGGACGGCCGCGACCGCCGGCCATGCCGGTGCCGCAGGTCGCGTGGGCGCGGCAGCGGCTCGGGCTCCCAGCCCTGGTCCGGGTCGGAGTCCTCCGGCCGTTCCCAGCTGAGGTTCGGCAGCCCGCGGGGCGATTCCCAGTCCGTGCGGCGCCGCAAGGACTCGCGCTGCCGCGAGTACTCGTCGCTCTCCAGAATCCACCGCATATTTCGGACGGTAGCAGCCGAACCTCAGCCCAGCTAGACCTTGCTTCGGGCTGGCGCCGGATCGCCGATCTATTCGGCCCGCTCGCCGCCGTCTTGGGAGCGGGCCGAAAAGGTACGCGCCGCCGGCTGCCCGAGCGCGGCGACTACCGCGAGGCTTGCGCGTAATGCGCGCTGAGCAGCCACCTCGCTATGACGAGCACCACCGCCAGCACCGTGGCGGCGGTCATCGCGATGAACCCGCTGGCGATCCACTGCACGGCGCTGATCGTCAGCGCCGTCCTCGAGGCATCGATCGCGCGGTCGTGGACGAATCCGGCGATCGCGGCCGCGGCCGTGTAGGCGAGTGCGGGCACCGGGATGATTGCGTAGGCCGACTGAGGCCGGATGCTGGTCCCGGCGGCCACCGTGCCCGCGACGACGAGGATGCCGAGGGGCCTGCCTGGGTCACGGTGGATGGCTACCGTCAACGCCGCGCCGAGCAGGGCGGCGGCTAGGACCATGAGCACTCCGGCCCAGGCCGGATAACGGCCCCAGCCCAGCATCCGACGAGGGTTGCCAGGCTCGGCTTCCGGCCAGCGCGTAGCAATGCCAGTGTCACCACCGCCGTCGGTGGTGCGGCTTGATCCGCTCTGGCCAGGTAGCTCGTGCATCTGTGCCCAGCATCCTTCACTGCGCCTGCCGGATAGACACTCCTTGGCTGGTCTGGCAGCAGGTCATGGGGATTTGTTCAGGCTGCGTTCAGGTTCCGGCAGGTAGTCTCGTTGCAAAGCGTAATAGCCGGCCGAAGCATGACAGGACGGACGGGAGGCATGCCGGGACCGTGACCCAGGAACGCGGTCGGCCAGTCCGTGCCCGTGCTCGCACGCAGACGCCGCTGGGCCGTCGGCTGGCCAGGGGAACCACGTTCGGGGCAAGCTGCGCGCTCGCCGCGCTGGCCCTGGTGGCCAGCGGGTTCTCCTATCTGACGGTACGTAGCGTCCAGAGCATCGGTAGGTCGCACGCGATCGTCAGCGGCCCTTCTATCGGCGCACAAAACATCCTGCTGATGGGCCTGGAGAGCCGGACGTACTGGAACGGCACCATCCTGCCGCCGAGAATCCTGGACAAGCTACACGCGGGCAGTGAGCAGGCGGTGGCCGACGGCACCGGCGGTAATGACACCAACACGCTGATTCTCATCCACATATTTGCCGGAGGTGAGAAGGCAGTCGGCTTCTCCATCCCGCGTGACGACTGGGTCCAGTTCGCCGACACCGCCGGACCGCAGCAGGTCGGCAAGATCGACCAGGCCTACGGCGTCAGCATGTTCTTCACCGAGCAGAAGCTTGTTCAGGAGCACCCCACGATGTCCCAGGACCAGCTGGCGTTCCTCGGGAACGAGGCGGGGCAGGCGGCTGCGGTCGCGACCGTGGAGCAACTCACCGGCGTGCACATCGATCACTTCGCGGCAATCAATATGTACGGGTTCTACGAGTTGGCCGAGGTACTCGGGGGCGTCGAGGTGTGCCTCAAGCATCCGGTCAACGACCCCAACTCGGGGGCCCACTTCCCGGCCGGCTACCAGCACCTGAACCCGTCGCAGGCCCTGGCCTTCGTGCGCCAGCGCGATGGCCTGCCCAACGGCGACCTGGACCGCACCCACCGTCAGCAGGCGTTCCTGGACTCGGTCATGCAGCAACTGCGCTCCGACGGAGTGCTCGACGACCTCACCAAGGTCGAGGCGCTGCTGAACGTCGCCAAGCAGTATGTCATCACCGACGCGGGCTGGAACCTGCTCGACTTCGCCTCCCAGATGCGAAGCCTGACCAGCAAGAACCTGGTCTTCTACACGCTGCCGATCGTCGGCTACGAGACGATCGACAACCAGGACGCGAACGTGGTGAACCCTCCCTACATCAAGTCGATCGTGAAGGCCACCTTCTATGGCCAGCCCGCGCCGAAGACGGCCAGTCACGCGCAGGTGCACGAGGCGATCGTGGATGTGTTCAACGGAAGCGGCACGCAGGACCTCGCCCACCACGTCTCCGCGGCACTGGTCAAGGCCGGCTACCGGGCCGGGCAGATCGGTAATACCAGCGACCGCTCGGCCACCGCGGTTCAGTACGGCAGCGGCGCCGCCGCCAGCGCGCAAGCTATCGCCAAGCTGTTCGGCGTCAGCGCCGTCGCCAGTGCATCGGTGCGCTCCGGCCACGTGCAGGTCCTGCTCGGCGCCGGCGCCACAGTGCCGGTCATTAGCAGCGCTAGTCCAAGCCCATCACCGTCGCCGACCGTCTCCATTCCGACCTCCGGCCCGCAGGGTGGCCCAGTCAACGCGGTGAACGGCATCCCGTGCGTCGACTGATGGCCCTGCGTTAACCGATCCCGGCGCGTTAGCCGATCACGGGGCAGTTCCGGAGTCGGCCGGCGCTGGCGGTCGACCGCGAACGAAGCCGCCGAGCATGCTGCCGATCTCGATCGTGCCGGTCCCCGTGGTCACGACGGGGTCTTCATCGGCGAACGCGCGCAACTCTTGCTCGTCTCTGGCTTCGACGACGCCCAGACCCCAGGAGCCGGTTTGGTCGAGGACCGGACCGAAGACAACCATCTGTCCCGACTCGATGTACGGCGCCCAGTGAGCGGCGTGGCGAGCCATGACGTCTCGTTCCTCGTCGCTCAGATCGAGCGCAAAGTTCGGCCGCGGTCCGTGGAGGCGGAACACGAAGGTAGCCATCGGCGGTCAGCTGCGGCCGCCGGCCGGGCCAGGTGCTCCCGCACTCAGCCCGCACTGGCTCGGGGAGTGCGGTGAGCGAGCGGTCACTGGACCGCACCCTTGGACAGGCCGACGACGTGACCTTCCGGGTCGGCGAAGAAGGCAAACGTCAGCCCGAAGGCCGGGATCTCCGTTGGCGGGACGACGGTCGTGCCGCCCAGCTTCTCGGCCTTGCTCAGGTATGCCTGCGGGTCGTCGACCTCGACGTAGAAGGTGACACCGCCCGATTCGCCGTCCTGGCTCGCCCCGATGCCGCCGGCGATGCCCTTCTCGCCCGCCTCGACCAGCCCGTAGCCGGACCCATCGCCGGCGTCACTGACCGTCCACCCGAACAGCGTTGAGTAGAACCTCTGCAAGGCTGGCCCGTCCTTACCGGTCACCTCGAACCATCCGACGACTGGCCTGGTCATGTCGTGCCTCCCTGGGGCATGAGTTTCGCATTGACGTGATGGACAGCACCGAGCGCACTTGATACGTTTCTAGTTATCGTAAGTTGTGACGCACGGTGCGTCAAGACGCACCGTTGGTCGGGACGCACCATGACTGGAAGCCGCCGTGACCCTGGACCTACTCGACCCCCGGATGGAGGCGATCTTCGACGCCCTCGGCGACCGCACGCGTCGCCGCATCTTGAAAAGACTTGAGGCAGGCCCGCTCCCCGTTATCGACGTCGCGAAGGACATGCCGGTCGCCCGTCCCGCGATCAGCCAGCATCTGAAGATCCTCAAGGGAGCAGGCCTGGTCGTGGATCGGCCCGTCGGCAACCGGCGGCTCTACGCGCTCGATCCAGAAGGTCTCGCCGAGCTACGCAGGTTTGTGGAGACCTTCTGGACCGATGCGTTGACCCGTTTCGCGACATATGCCGAGCGGGACCTCGAGGCACGCAAATGACGCACTCAGAGCCCTCGCCGCCAGCCGTCGAGCCTGTGCGCGTCATGGTGCGCGTGAGGAGGAACATCGAAGACGCCTTCGATCTGTTCACCAGGGACATCGGCCTTTGGTGGCCGCTGGACAAAGCCAGCTTTGGCGGCGACCGGGCCTGCGAGCTGCATCTGGAGCCGTTTGTAGGCGGGCGCTTCTACGAGCGCTACGTCGACGGCGAGGAGCACAGTGGCGGGCAGGTGCTGCGCTGGGAGCCTCCGCGACTGGTTGCCTACACGTGGCGGCACGACGACTGGCCCGCGCCCACGGAGGTAGAGGTGCGCTTCATCGAGGAAGAACCCTTGCTGACCAGAGTCGAGCTCGAGCACCGCGCCTGGGAACAGCTCGGACCCGTCGCCGAGCGTATGCGCGACATGTACAGGAACGGATGGCCCACCGTCATCGCCTGCTTCACTTCCTTTGCCGGCCCAGCCTAAGGAAGTCGTCCGCCGGACCCGCCGATCAATCCGCACGATGCGGTAGTCCGCTCACCCCCAGCGGCGTACCGCGCTCGGGCCAGGGTCGCGGCGGGTGATTGCCGTGGACGGCAAGATCTTACGCGGGTCCCGGCAATAACGATGAGTAGTGGTATATCGTCTAATAGATTATGCTTTATTGGCAATAGTGCGTTGTGACCAGGTCGGCGCTTGTGATGGCTGTCACATGCCGCATGAGGCGCCGCGCCTTTTGCCGGGCCATTTCCTGACGGCGCCACGGCCTGCTTACCTGCAGCGTGTTTCTGAACTCAGCGCACCTCGGGGGGACGGTAGTCAGAGCCGCTCGATGATCGTCACGTTCGCCTGGCCGCCGCCCTCGCACATGGTGAGCAGGCCGTACCGCCCGCCCGTGCGCTCCAGCGACGACAGCAGGGTCGTGAGCAGCCGCGCCCCGGTCGCGCCCAGCGGATGACCAAGCGCTATGGCCCCGCCGCAGACGTTGACCCGGTCCGGGTCCGCGCCGGTCTCGCGCTGCCAGGCGAGGACGACGCTGGCGAAGGCTTCGTTGATCTCCACCAGGTCGATCTGGTCCAACGTCATCCCGGTCCGCTTCAGTGCGTGCGCGGTCGCGGCGATCGGAGCCGTGAGCATGAGGACCGGGTCGTCGCCGCGTGCGCTGATGTGATGGATCCTGGCCCGTGGCGTCAGCCCGTGCTCGCCAAGCGCCGCCTCCGACACGATCAGCAGCGCCGCCGCAGCGTCAGCGATCTGGCTGGACAGCGCGGCGGTTATGCACCCGCCCTCGCGCAGCGGCTTGAGCCCCGCCATCTGCGCCAGCGATGTGTCCCGGCGTGGGCATTCATCTGCGGAAACGGGGCCGTACGCCGCAATCTCGCCCGCGAAGTTGCCCTCGTCTATGGCCGTGGCGGCGCGCTGGTGGCTGGCGAGCGCGTAGGCCTCCATTTCCTCCCGGCCGATGCCCCACTGCCGCGCGATCAGGTCGGCCGCGCGGAACTGGGAGATCTCCTCCCGGCCGTAGCGCACCCGCCAGCCGTCAGATCCGCTGAAGGGGTCGGCGAAGCCGAACTGCTGCCCCGCCAGCATCGCCGCGGCTATCGGGATCTGGCTCATGTTCTGAACCCCGCCTGCCACGACCACTTCGGCGGCCCCGCTCAGTACGGCCTGCGCGGCGAAGTGCACAGCCTGCTGGGAGGATCCGCACTGCCGGTCCACCGTTACTCCGGGTACCGCCTCGGGCAGCCCGGCGGCGAGCCACGCCGTACGCGCGATGTCGCCAGCCTGCGGGCCGATGGTGTCCACGCAGCCGAAGATCACGTCGTCCACCGCCAGCGGGTCAACTCCCGCCCTGGCCATGAGCTTCGAGATGGCGTGCGCGCCGAGATCGGCCGGATGCGCTCCGGCCAGCCCGCCGCCGCGCCTGCCGACCGGCGTGCGGACTGCGTCGACGATGAACGCGTCGGCCACGCAGCGCCTCCGTAGTTGAGGACTAGAACGTGTTTCATTTTAGGGGCCGGCTGGGACGGGCGCCAGCGCGGAGAATCGACCCGCCAAAGCGATGATGCGCGGGGCGCGGCATCCAGCGGCGCGGCGGCGCGAGTGATCGGCCCCAACGCGGGTAGCTGGAGGTCTCCACTGGCACTCCACCTTGAAGGAGCCGGGATGCTGGCCGGTATTGCAGCGGTTCTGTTTGCGATCGCGTTCGTCATCTATGCCGCGGGCATTGCCACCGACGCCGTGTTCGCGCCGCTCAGCCTCGCGTTCGTCGGGCTGGCGCTACTTGCGTTCCATCTCACCGGACAGGGACCGGCGCTGCCCGCCCACCGCCGCAGGCGTCGGTAGCGGCCGCCCGCCGCACCCGCGGGCCTGGCCTGTCCCCAGCCGCGGCCGCTAGACTCGACTAGAACACGTTCTACTCCAGCGGCAGGGGCACGAATGCAGATCAGCTTTACCCCCGAGCAGGAGCGGCTTCGCCAGCAGCTGCGCGAGTATTTTGCCGCGCTGATGACCCCGGAACTGCGCGAGCGCCTGGCGAGCGCCGGCGGCGAGTACGGCGACAGCGACGCCTATAAGCAGGTCGTCCGCCAGCTTGGGCGGGACGGCTGGCTGGCCATCGGCTGGCCGGCCGAATACGGCGGCCAGAACCGGTCCGTGGTCGAGCAGCTGATCTTCACCGACGAGGCCGCGATAGCGGGCGTGCCGGTGCCTTTCCTGACGATCAACACGGTGGGGCCGACGATCATGCGGTTCGGGACGCCCGAGCAGAAGGAGCTCTTCCTGCCGAAGATCGCGGCTGGCGAGCTGCACTTCTCGATCGGGTACTCCGAGCCCGAGGCCGGTACCGACCTAGCCTCGCTTCGTACCAAGGCGGTGCGGGACGGCGACGAGTACGTGATCAACGGGCAGAAGATGTGGACCAGCCTGATTCAGTACGCCGACTACGTCTGGCTTGCCTGCCGCACCGATCCCGACGCACCCCGGCACAAGGGATTGTCGATCATCATCGTGCCGACCGACGCCAGCGGATTCTCCTGGACTCCCGTAACCACGGTGGCAGGCGTGACGACCAGTGCCACGTACTACTCCGACGTCCGGGTGCCCGCCGGCAACCTGGTCGGCGAGGAGCACAAGGGCTGGCCGCTGATCACCAACCAGCTGAATCACGAGCGGGTTGCGCTGACGTCCGCGGCTCCGGTGCTCACCGCCCTGGCCGACGTGACCGAGTGGGCGCGCTCGACCAAGCTCGGTGATGGGCGCCGGGTCATCGACCAGGAATGGGTGCAGCTGAACCTGGCCCGAGTTCACGCCAGGGCCGAGGTGCTGAAGCTGATGAACTGGCGCATCGCCGTGCAGGCCGGCTCGCCTGGCCCGGCGGCGGCATCGGCCACCAAGGTCTACGGCACCGAGCTGACGATCGAGGCCGCGCGGCTGATGATGGAGGTCCTCGGCCCGAATGCCGAGGTCCGGGCCGGGTCGGCCGGAGCGATACTGGCGGGCCGGATCGAGCGCATGCACCGCTCGGCGCTGATCCTCACCTTCGGCGGCGGCACCAACGAGGTGCAGCGCGACATCATCGCTGCCGTCGCCCTGGGGCTTCCGCTCAACCGCCGCTGAATCGTTCCGCCCCAGAGAACTCCGGAAGGTCGCAGAGAGCAGACATGGACTTCACGCTGACGCAGGCGCAGAACGACCTCGGCGCGCTCACCCGCAGCATCCTGACCGATCAGGCCACCCCGCACCGGCTGCGCGAGATCGAGTCGGAGGGCACCAGGTTCGATCCCGGGCTGTGGGCCGACCTAGCCAAGGCCGGCGTGCTGTCGGCCGCCCTGCCAGAATCGCTCGGCGGGGCCGGGCTGGGCCTGCTTGAACAGTG
>JASHUE010000856.1:0-3254 GCA_030040195.1 Streptosporangiaceae bacterium
CAGCACCGAGCCGATCTGGAACTTGTACCAGTTGCCTTCGAAGTCGGAGGAGTGATTCCTCGGCAAGGCGAAGCGGGTCTGGTAGGACAGGTACCCCTGCGGGCCGTTGCCTGGCTCGTTCTCGTGGTTGCCCAGCGTCGGCATCCACGGCCGGTTCGCGGCCGAGAACTGCGTGTTGTCGAAGTACTCCGCCCAGACCTGCGGCTGGTACAGCTGGTTGGAGTTGGCGTAGGACAGGTCGCCGTTGACCAGATGCACGACCGGGTCGAATAGCTCGACCGACGCGGCGGTCGCCTCGGCGTTGAGCGACGCCTTCTTGAAGGCGGTGTCACCGCAGGCGATGTCGCCGACGCTGGTGAAGCGGAACGGCACGCGGCCCTCGGGCGCGGTGCGGAACGCTCCGGAGACCTGGGTTTCACCGCTGCTGACGATCCGGTACACGTAGGCGGTGTCGGGCTGCAGGCCCTCGATCCGGGCGTGCTGGGCAATCGTCTGGACGCCGTTGTTCGAGTCCGTGTACATGCGGGTCTCGGCCGTGACAGTGCGGCCGAAGCCTCCGGCCGCGGTGCCGACTATCACGGTCGGGTTGGACACCGAAGTGGGGGTCACCCAGGACACGGCAACCTCACGGGCTGGGTCCTGCCCGAAGGTCAGGTGAACCTGCTCAGCTGTGACTGAGGCGGCCCTGGCGGCCTGCTGCCACAGGACCGGGCTGCCGGCTACAAGAAGACCGCCGGCAGTGATGCCGACACCGCCAATGAACGACCGGCGCGAGACGCCGACGCGCTCCATACTGTCCGTCATTAATGTCCTCCCAGGCCACTCCGGCAAAACAAGGCCATGCTGCCGGTGTGGAAAGTCGGCAAGCCAAACTGACGGTTGACACCGCATTAACTGTCACAGCCGTTAGAGCCGGGCCGTAACGGCGACGAGTCTGGCGGGCAGTTGTCCTGGCTGGGTGAATCCCAGGTCGCGCTGGCCAGATTCGATGAGACGGGCCAGACAGGCCAGGCATGCGAGGATGAACCGCATGCGTCCCGTTGCCGAGAGTTCTGCCGGGCCCGCGAACCAGGCCGTGGCCAACAACTATGACAGCTTCGCGGAAGCGTACTCAGCGGAGACCGAGGCCAACCTCATCAACGGCTATTACGCACGGCCCGCGATCCTGGACCTGGCCGGGGACGTGGCCGGCCGACGGATCCTGGACGCCGGCTGCGGCTCGGGACCTATAGCCGCGGCGCTGCGCGACCGGGGCGCCATCGTGACCGGCATCGACTCCAGCGCGAAGATGCTGCAACTGGCCCGGCAGCGGCTCGGCGCCGACGCGGACCTGCAGCTCGCCGATCTGGGCCGCCCGCTGCCGTTCCCCGACGGCGCGTTCGACGATGTCATCGCGTCCCTGGTACTGCATTACCTGGAGGACTGGACCGCGCCGCTGGCCGAACTGCGGCGCGTGCTGGCCGCCGGCGGTCGGCTCATCGTCGCCGTTGACCACCCCATCGTCTTCAAGCTGGTCAATCCCGACGCCGACTATTTCGCGACGCTCCAGTGGTCCTTCGAATGGACCCTGGGCGGTCACAGCGTCCTGATGAGCCTCTGGCACCGGCCGCTGCACGCGATGTCCGACGCCTTCACCAAGGCCGGCTTCCGGATATCTGTAATCAGCGAACCACCTCCGGCACCAGGTGCGCGCGAGCTGTTCCCCGCCGAACTCGAAGCCAAGCCGAGGTTCCTGTGCTTTGTGTTCTTCGTCCTTGACGCCATCTAGCTGCCGCCCGGCGCCGCGTCTCGTTCAGGCTGGTCCGGTGGGCGGCCGCCCGATCTTGTCCGGCGAGCAGATGTGCGAGCGAGGGCCCGGTGCCGAGGTCGTCGGCGACATACACGCCGGCGTCGAGATCCGCTGCGATGAGGCGCGCCGTGATCCCCCGGCAACGTGAGGACAGGAACGTGGTGGCGGCGTAGTCGTTGAGCAAGTACATCGGATCGGTTCGCCAGCCTCCCAGTTCACGACTGGTACGGACGGTCACTGATTCCGGCAGGTCCGATCCGCCGCCGAGATGACATCGCCAAACCGATCGCTCGGTCGTCAACGCCTCGCTCGACAGGACGTGCACCGGCATCCAGAGCGTCGACGCGAGTAGGCGGCAGGCGGGACATCGGCCTCGCTCGCCCAGGGTCTTGTGCCGCTAGGACTGGGCGATTCGAGACCTGACGATTCAGTCCTGGTAGTACTCCATCCCCAGGTGAGTGATCTGCTCCTCCCCCATAAGCCAGCGGAGTGTGTTCTTCAGCTTGGTCTGCTGAATGAACAGGTCATGCTCGGGATAGACGGTGGGAGCGTGCTGAGGGCTCTTGAAGTAGAACGAGAGCCACTCTTGCACGCCCTTGAGCCCGGCTCGCTGGGCCAGGTCCGTGAACAGCACCAGGTCAAGTACCAGTGGCGCCGCCAAGATCGAGTCACGGCACAGAAAGTCGACCTTGATCTGCATCGGATAGCCGAGCCAGCCGAAGATGTCGATGTTGTCCCAGCCCTCCTTGCTGTCACCGCGAGGCGGATAGTAGTTGATCCGGACCTTGTGGTGGATGTCGCCGTAGAGCTTGGGATAGAGGCTCGGCTGCAGGATGTAGTCGAGCACGCCGAGCTTGCTCTGCTCCTTGGTGCGGCAGCTGTCGGGGTCATCCAGCACCTCCCCGTCGCGGTTACCGAGGATGTTGGTGGAGTACCAACCCTGGAGCCCTAGCATGCGGGCCTTCAGCATCGGCGCCAGGACGGTCTTCAGAAGGGTCTGCCCTGACTTGAAGTCTTTGCCACCGATCGGCACGCCGGCCGAGTGAGCGAGCTCCACCATCGCCGGCACGTCGACGGTGAGATTAGGCGCCCCATTGATGAAGGGCACGCCCTCCTTGAGAGCAGCGTACGCATAGAGCATCGAGGGCGGGACGATCTTGTCGTTCGCATCTATCGCGGCTTCGAGCGCATCAAGGTCCTGGTGGGCCGGGCCTGGATCGAGAAAGATCTCGGTGGATGCGCACCAGATCACAACCATCCGATCGCAGGAGTGCGCCGCTTTGAAATCGCGAATGTCCGCGCGGATGGCGTCGGCGAGGTCTCGCTTGCTCGCTTCGGACTTGACATTGAGGCCGTCGAGACGCCGCACGTAGTTCTGGTCGAAGACGGCCGGCATCGGCTCGATCTCCTTCAGTTCGGCCGCGATCGGCTCGATGTGGGCGAGCCGGTCGAGCACGCCGCATTT
>JASHUE010000857.1:0-3383 GCA_030040195.1 Streptosporangiaceae bacterium
TGGAGCTACCTGACCGCCGGATGCTGGAAGGCCACCGCGCGACGCCAGCATGGCCTGGAGTTCATCCTGTCGGCCAACGCCGAAGACATTCGCCACGTCGAGGTGCTCACCATGCTCGCCTACTACCACGCCGGGCCACAATCGCAGCGTCTGGACCTCTGGCATACCGCACCTGCGTTTCGTCAAGTGATGTGGCCCCATCGATCGTCGCGAAAGCTGGCCCCAGTGCGAGCGTGGAGGCGCGCTCGCTCACTCCTGAGGCGGTTCGCGGTATTCGACCTCGATCTGGGATGCCTGCGCGAAGTCGAGTTCGAAGGTGGCGTAACGAGCGACTGCCTGCATGCTGGATGGCAGGCTTCCGATCGTTATCGGCACGGTCGGGACCGACAGTCTGGTGTAGGGGCCGTGCCATACGCGCCAGTCGTAGGCGTAGAAGCCCTGAGCGCTGTAGGTGTGCCAGTCGGCGTAGTTGCCTGCTGATGCGGGCTTGACGATCTGGTCTGCCCCGCCGATCACGGGCAAACGGCGGAGGTCGTCGAGTGCGCGGTCGATGTCGTTCAGGTGCAGGTTCACGTTCTCGGGCACTGCGCCGTAGCCGGCGGTGGTGAAGACCGCGACATGTCCGTGCTGGTCGACGCCGAGCCAGTCGAACTCGATGCCCCAGCGTGGGTGAGCTCGCGGCATCTCCATGCGGCTGATCGTATGGGTGATCAGGCTGTCCGGTTGCGGCGTGCGGTGGTCTTGCTGGTGGCCAGCCGGTAGGACTGAGTGCCGGTCTCGAGGATGTGGGCGTTGAAGGTGACGCGGTCGACGATGGCGGCGACGAGCCGCGGGTCGGGGAAGACCGTTCCCCATTCGCTGAACGGGAGGTTGGTCGCCAGCCCGATGGAGGCTTTCTCGTCGCGTTCGGTGATGATCTGGAACAGCAGCTCGGCGCCGCGCGGGTCGAGCCCGACGTAGCCGAGCTCGTCGAGCAGGAGCAGGTCGAGACGGCCGTAGCGGGCCACGACACGGGACAGCTGCCTGCTGTCAGCGGCTTCGGCGAGCTCGTTGACCAGCGCGGCGGTGGTGGAGTAGCGAACCCGCCGGCCTTGCTCGCAGGCAGCCAGTCCCAGGCCGATGAGCAAGTGGGTCTTGCCGGTGCCGGAGTCTCCGAGCGCGACTACCGGCTCGCCGGCGTCGATCCACGCGCAGGATGCCAGCGTGGCGAGCTGGGCGGCGATACCGGGAATCGCGTTGGTGTTGAAGTCGGCCAGCCGCTTGAGGCGGGGGAAGCGTGCTTCGCCGATGCGGCGGGCACGGCGCCGGGCAGCCCGGTCGTCGGTCTCGGCGGCCAGGATCTCGGCGAGATAGGCCAGATGGGTCTGGCGTTCCCGGACAGCGATCTCGGCCATCCTGGCGGCGTCGGCCCGGACGGTCGGCAGTTTGAGCTCACGCGCCGCGGCGCCGATGGCGGCCAGCGCGGCCGTGTCGGACAGGCCGGTCACCGGGTCGTCCCCGACAGCAGCTGGTCGTAGTCGGCCAGGGCTGGCGCGGGCCGGTCGTAGCGGGCTAGCGCGCCGATCGGGATCACCGGTGCCACCGGCCCGGCGGCAAGGCGGCGGGCATCGATCAGTACCGCCTGGGAGTCCAGCACTCCAGAATGCACGGCCCGGTCCATCGCATCACACAGTGCGGCGGCAGCCAGAGTGCGGTGGCCGAGCAGGACCTCGATCAGCGCCTTCGTGCCCCCGGCGTCACCGGCCTCGCGGCGAGCCGCGTCCCAGTACCGCTGATGGCTTGACGTGAACGCGCCGGCGGCGCGGGCCTGCGCCAGCGCTGTGGCTCCGGGCAGCGCGCCGGGCTTGTAGCGCAGCACGTCCAGGTAATGATCCAGGACGAGCACCTCGGCGTACTTGCCAGCCGATCGCTCGTGCGCCGCAACGAGCTGCGGCCCGTCGAGAGCTTCCACTGTCCTGGCGGACAGCCGCACCGCCAGCCGCCGCCCGGCATACCTTGCCGGAACGGAGTAGTAGTTCTGCCGCACGCAGATCCGGGCCCGGCTATCCACTCTGGCCTGCAACAGCCGCGCGGGGTCGAACATCTCCGCAGGCAGGGCCAGCATGGCCGGCTGCTCGGCGGCGAACGCCGCCGCCACGGTGACCGGCCGGCCGGTGATGACCCGACCGTCATCCACGATGTCGGCCGTCGCGATCAGCTCGTTGAGCGCAGTCAGCGAGGCGACCGACGGGACCGGGACCAGGTGGCGGCGGCGGAAGCGGCCGATCTCGCCTTCAACGCCGCCTTTCTCATGCGCGCCGGCCGGGCCGGGGATGCAGAAGAACGAGTCGAACCCGTAATGCGAGCGCAGCGCGACGAACCGCTCTGCCTCGGTCCGGTCCCGGCCGCGCAGCACGCGGATGACGGCGGGCTTGAGGTTGTCGTAACGGATCCGTCCTGGCACGGCGCCGAAGTGCCCGAACGCCAGCACGTGCCCTTCCAGGAACGCCTCTTGCGCCTGGGTGGCGAACGCAACGTGAAAGGCCCGGCCCGAGCACGACAGCCGCAGCACGAACAGCCACAGCTTCAGCATCCCCCCGGCGATCAACGCCTGGAACTCGCCGAAGTCGACCTCCGCCTCGGCACCGGGCGGATGTGACTGCGGCACCGCGACATCAACGTGCTCCAGGCCAAGCTCCGCCCGGCGGCGGGCCACATACCGTGACACCGTTACCTCCGAGCAGGTGGCGCCGTGCTCGGCTACCAGCCGCTGCCAGACCCGCCGCGCCGTATGCCGCTGCTTGCGCGGCACCTGCTGATCGGCCAGCAGCCACCCGTCGACAATCGCGGCGTAACCGCCGATCGCGGGCCTCGGCCGCGGCGCATAGGGCTTACGCGCAGGCGGCACCGCCGACTCCAGAGCCTGCCGCACCGTCCGGCGGTGCACACGGTGGCGATCCGCCAGTTCCCGGATCGAAGCGCCCTCGACCCGGCGATCCTTCCTGATCTGCTCGAACAGCTCCACTCGTGACCGCGCCACTCCCCGACCTCCGCGCCGGCGACACTGACGCGAAGATCAGAACCAGGGTGGGGCCAGAATTCATGACGACACGCCGTCCCACCACCGCGGCGGGTCACCGCCCAGGCGGGGCCACAATTCGTGAAGAAAGATCAGCCAGCCGGGGCCAGTTCAGGTGACCACACTCACTGGACAATGTATGCCATGACTGTTCCGGCCTTGGATGATGCGACGCTTGATCGGCTCAGCCAACTATCAAGGTCAGCCGATCCGCCGCCGTGGCGTTCGATGACCGAAGGCCGCGATCACCTATCCGGCGACTCGTTCATCATGGTCGGGCCGGAACACGACCGGCGAGAGGATCTGTACGTGTCACGGGACAGCG
>JASHUE010000858.1:0-3942 GCA_030040195.1 Streptosporangiaceae bacterium
AAGTGCCCAACCTCGCGTCAGTAATCGGCGAGCGCGAGGCGGCGGTGACCGCGGCCCGTCAGGACGGCCTGGACGCTGTCGGCAAGATGCACCAGCGCTGGCAGCTACGGGCTGATAGCCGCCGCGCCGCTGCTGCTAAAGCTGATCCGGCCATGGCAGCTGCGATCGCTGATATCGGCATTCTTGATAGTGAGCCCGGCACGCAGGAAGATGCCGCTGCGGCGCGGGAGGCCGTCGGTCGGCTGACCGCACTCGCTGACCGGGCCCCTGAGACTTTTACCACGGCCGTGATCGATCTGGCGATCCAGCTCATCGAGAAAGCCGGGGTCACGGCGCTGCTAGGCCCACTTCGGCACCTCGCGCGCCGCCGGGCAGAGCTGGCCGTGCCTGTGCTTGGCGCTGCCTTGATCTCGCTTGACAGGGGTCTCCACGTAATCCATGACGACCGCTCGGACCGCATCCTCGCTTTTACCAGCTACGGCCATCGTGCTCTCCTCTTGTTCTTCGACGTCAGCATCGAGTCAACGGCCAGCCAGCAGCGCGGCAATGCGCGCGGCGGCCTGGGTCGCGCCACCGCGCGGGACCTGCCGGTAACCCGGCCCGGTGCCACTTTGCGCGAGTGCCGCCCGCATCGCCGTTGCCAGGTCGTCGGCTGAGGTTGTCAAGTAATCCATCTGGAGCCCGGCCCGGTAGTAGCTGAGCCGGTGGGCGACGAAGTGCTGCTGCTCCCAGTGACGGCGCAGCGGGAAGTAGATGAAGGGCCGACCGGTGGCGACCAGCTCCATGGTGGTGGACAGCCCGCCTTGCACGACCGCCGCGTCGGCGCACGCCAGGTGCTCGAAGAGATCAGGAACATAGCCACGCTTGTCCATGCCTTCGATATCGGGCAACAGTCGCGGGTCGATGCGCGGGCCACTAACGAGCAGCATCCGCGCGCCCGGCACCTGCTTGCGCAGCCGGGCGAACGCGTCACAGGTCAGCTCGAGCAAGCTAGTGCCGACCGCGGTGCCGCCCACAGCGGCGACAAACAGCGGCTCGTCTCCGGAATACCCGAGCTGGCGCCGCAGCTTCGCGCGGTCGCGGTAGGCAGCGGGATTGAACGGGAGGACGTAAGGAACCGAGGAGAACCACCGCCGCGACCAAGACCGGATTCCGGGCAGGCCCTCCCCGAACGGGCAATCGGGCAGCTCGTCGAATGAGCCGATGAACATCGAAGCGTCGCGGAGCCGGGGGAACCGCTCCCGCTTTTCGATGGAGTCGGCGTTGTAGTCCGAGCACAGCTCGGCTTCCCTGGGGTCTGCGGGGTCGGTAGGCAGGAAGCCGATCACATCGGTCATGAAGACGTAGGGCGCGATCTTCCGGTCCGGGTTCTCATGCAGGAAATAGTCGACCTCCCAGCTCTCGTCGCCGACCCAGAGGTCGTAGCTGGCGTCTCTCACGACGTCGTCGAACAGCAGGTAGTTCGCACAGAAGATCTCGTCCATCCGCCGAAACGCGTAGAAGGCGGGCAGGTCGTGGTCTGCGGCTTCGGATTCCCAGTGTGCCGACTCGGACGCCATCTCGGAGCTCGCAGGGTGAATGATCTCCCCTGCCTCAGCGAGCACGTCGGTCACCGGCGGCTGCGCCCACCAGTGGATCTCCAGGTCTGGTACCCGTGTCCGCACCGCGCGGGCTATTGCCAGGTCCCGCTGGACGTGGCCTAGGCCGATGGGCGAGGAGAGCCACAACGCCCGGCGCCGGCGGACATGCGTTGCTCGCCAGCTGGTCGGCTTCGGCGGGCGCGGCACCAGTCGGTCGGCGAAGCCCCTGATGGCGTGATTCACCACCACTGGGTAGCGGACGTGCGGCGCGTGCCCACCGCCCTCGATCACCAGCAGCTCGGCGGCGGTCAGCTCGGCGATGAGCTTGGCGCGTTCATGCGGGACGATCCGGTCCTGGTCGCCGCCGATCACGAGAACCGGGCAGGTCAGGTCACGGCACAACTGCACAGCCTGCTGCTCATCAGTGACCTGATGCGGAGCATCAGCGTCGCAGAGCATGGTCTCAGCGTCGGTTTGCATGCCCCACTCGACAAGATCGTCATAGGGCTTGGTGGAATGCGGCTCGGTGGCGATCTGCGACATGAAGAACTCGACGTATCCCTGCCAGTTTCGTTGCCAGAAGTGCCGGTTCTCCTTGGCCCATCCCTCGGTGCAGTCGAGCGCATCGTCGAAGGACTGCGTGTACATTTCCCAGGGATCGGCTGGCGGGATCGGCAGCGTGGGCGATATCGCCACGATGCCGGTCACGCGTTCTGGCTCGGCTGTCGCGAACAGCAGCGCCCAGATGAAGCCGGTGCAGAACCCGGCGAGCACCGCGCGCTCGGTGCTGGTCGCGTCAAGTACGGCACGGATGTCGCTCGCGACGACAGTATCGGCGTAGGCGGCCGGGTCGCTGGGCCGGTCGGAGAGGCCGTTGCCGCGCGGGTCAAATGTGACCACCCGGTAGTGCCTGGCGAGGAACGGCACCTGCATCTTCCAATGCCTGGAATCCAGGATCTCCCAGGTAGGCAGCAGCAGGAGGGTCTGCTTACCGCTGCCGTGGACCTCGTAGTAAATCCGTGCTCCAGCGCTGACAACATAGCCCGACTCGTCAGGCAGTCGTGCGCGCATTTGTTGCCTCCCTTCAGCGGTCCGCTGGCGGAAGAGGTACCCCGACTTCAGCCGGCGACATGAACCGTCACCATCGTGGCTAACGCAGCTGGCGCACCGCTATTGGGGAAACACCTTAGGTTCCAGGCCCTACAAGTGCTGCGTCACAGCCCAGGCGGCTACCTCGGCACGGTTGCGGACGTCGAGCTTGGACATCACATGATGCAGGTGGACCTCGGCGGTCTTTTCTGAGATCCCGAGCACCCTGCCGGTCTGCCGATTGGTCCGGCCAGAAGCAACTAGCGCAGCCACCTGCCGTTCGCGCGGGGTGAGCGGTATCACCTGCGGACGGTCCGGGTCACCGGGAGCGGCGCCCGAAGCGACCGCCATCGCGAGATCCACGGCCCGCTGGGCAGACATCGTCCGGCCGACGTGGATGAACCTGTCAGCGTCCTCGGATCCCAGCGCCCGGACGAGTACCCGCTCCACCGCCGAGATCCTCGCCTGCTCGGCGTCAGGCGGGCGAGCGGCTACCCCGGCGCGCACCGCCGCAGCCGCGCCGGTCAGCCGGGCGGCGGTCTCGTAATGCGCCTGCTCGCTGGCGACATAGGCGAGCGCTTCCTCGCACTGAGCAACGCCTCGGGGATCGTTCACTCTGGCATAGATCCGCAGCGCCTCTGCCAGCAGGGGGAGCGCTTCCGGTAGCCGGCCCTGAGTGCTCAGCGTGGTGCCAAGCCCCCATGCCGACCATGCCACCGCCCACGGATAGTCGAGCTCACGGAAGTCCCGCAGGCTCGCTCGGAACAGTTCGGCGGCGTTATCCAGGTCACCCCGATCCCGGGCGAGCAGGCCAAGGTCGTGCCGCGCCCACGCCACGCCCTGGGTGTTATCTAGACTGCGGAAGCTCGCCTGAGCCCGTTGATGCCAGTCAGCAGACGCGTCCCACTCGCCGCTGGCACGAGCAACGTGCCCGAGGAAGGCGCACGCGATCGCCGCGCGGCGCAAATCGTCACGTCCCTCGCTGCGCTTAAGCACTGGAGCAGCAGGTCCTGGGCACGGCCTGCGTCACCTGTAGCCCAGGCCAGAATCCCGCCCACGATGAACACGCCATCTAGACCACCCCCGGTGGCACTGGCGCCATGAGCTGCCGGGCCGTCTGTGCCTGTGGCCAGCGGAAGGACCGCGTCCACTAGTGCCTGGCCGTGTCCGAGGTCACCACGGGTGTAGTGGTACCAGCCGAGCGCGGCGGCCAGCGAAAGTGCCCGCTCAACCTCCCCGGCGCCCAGGCAGTGCTCCAGCGCGACGCGCAGGT
>JASHUE010000859.1:0-5709 GCA_030040195.1 Streptosporangiaceae bacterium
GGGTCGTCGTCAGGGCGCAAAGGCTCAACCGGCGAGGAAAGGCCACGTTCGTGATCGGATCCCGCCGGTTCAACGGGATCGAGTTGCAGGTCGTCCTGCTGGCAACGCACCGCCACGCGCAGGCCGTCAGCAGTCCGCCGCTGACTGGTCCGCCGCCAGCCTGAGCCGGGCTCGCGATTAACCCGCCTGCGCCGCGCCGCGCTCGCCGGCTGCCTTGACGAGCAATTCCAGCTCCTCGACCAGGTAGGTGGCCAGCGTCTCGATGTCCGGCACGAGCTCGCGGCAGGCCACGAGACCGAAGTGCAGCTGGCCGAGATAGCCCACGAGCGTGATGTTGAGCCCCTGGCCGTCGGTGACGACCGAAACCGGGTAATGCGCGAGCAGCCTGGCGCCGCACAGGTAAACCGGGACGTTGGGTCCTGGCACATTGGAGATGCACAGGTTGAACGGCGGCAGCCGGTGCAAGAGCCCGGTAGCGAACACCACCCGCGCGGCCCGAGCCGTCAGCGCTGGCGGGGCGAAGTCGCTGATCTGATCGACCAGGCCCTGCGGGATCGCGGCTTGCTGGGCCTTGGCGAGCTGGGTCGCGGAATGGACGACCTCCAGCCGCTCAGCCGGTTCCGGCAGGTTTGTCGGCAGGCCCGCCAGCATCGCCGACACCTTGTTCCCCATGGCGGCCTTGCTGGCCGGGTCGCGAACCGATACCGGGATCATCGCGACCAGCGGCGAATCCGGCAGCGCGTGGTGGTCGGCCAGCCAGCGACGCAGCCCGCCCGCGCACATGGCCATGACGACGTCGTTGACGGAAACGCCGAACGCGTTCTTGACCGCCTTGACGATGTCCAGGTCAACGCTGCGCAGGGCCAGCCTGCGATGCGGCGTGATCGGCTTGTTGAACGGCGTGGCCGGCGCGCGCACCGGAGCGGAGGGGATCACACCCCCGTCGCCGCGGCCCAGCCCGAGCATCCCGCCCACGAACGTGCTCACCGCGGGCGCGAGCGTCGGCAGCACCCGGATCAGCTCGTTGGTGATGCGGACCGTCTGTACCGGCCGCCACGCGAGCCGCGCGCCGGCCAGTGCCGTCAGCGTGAGCAGGCCCGGCGGTGGCGCGGGCCTCCACGGCGCGGCGGCGGGCAGCTCCCGGCCCTCCGGGCTGAGGTCGAGCAGCAGGGTGAGGAGTTCCGCGCCTGACACGCCGTCGATGGCGGCATGGTGAATCTTCGTGTAGACCGCCGCGCGTCGCTTCGCCAGGCCGGTGATCAGGTAGACCTCCCAGAGCGGCCGGCTGCGGTCCAGCGGGCGGGCATGCAGCCTGCTGACCTGCTCGGTCAGTTGGGCGGCCGAGCCCGGCCTGGGCAGCGCGATCTCCCGGATGTGGTATTCGATGTCGAAGTCGGCGTCGTCGATCCAGTACGGCTGATCCAGCCCGAACGGCACGTTCAGCAGCTTGCGGCGCAGGACGGGCGCGAGCGGAATGCGCTCGGCCAGCACCTCGGTCAGCCGCGCCAGCGTCAGCGGCCGCGGCGCGTCGGCTGGATCGAGCACGCTGACGCCGCCCACGTGCCCGGTGGCGTTGGCGGTCTCCAGCGCCAGGAACGCCGCGTCCAGTCCGGTGAGTTGCTGCATGCCTCACTCCCACGTATCGGATGACGGGAACTGCTGATCCAGCCAGTCCAGCACTATCGGCACGACGACGTGCGGCTTCTCCTGCTGCGGAGTATGGCCGACGTCCTCCAGGATCACCGTCTGCCAGCCAGGGTTGCTCGCGGCGGCCGCGCGAATGCTCGCCAGCGGGACGACCGGGTCACGGGTGCCGCCGATGAGCAGAACCGGTGCATCGATGGCAGCCATGACCGCCTCATAACGCCTCGGCTGGCTCGCCACATTCATGAGGGAACGAGCCGCCACCAGCAGCGCCTCGTCCGTGCTGCCAGCGGCCCGGCGCAGCTCAGCAAGCGTCGTCAGCGCCTCGATCATCTGAGGATCGGGGCTGGCTGGATCGGTGCAGTAAAGGTCGATGACGCGGTGCATCAGGTAGCGCGCAGGGACGCCGTCGCGCAGCGCCCGCGCTGACGCCTCGCGCAGGCCAGGAACCGCGCTGCGCCAGAACTTACCGGCCATCCGAAGATCGGGCCGCCGGACCCTGGCGGGTAGCACGGGCGCAATGAGGACGAGCCCCGCAACCGACTCGGGGTGGGTGTGCGCCTGCAAGATGGACAGCATCCCGCCCATTGAGTTGCCGACCAGAATGACGGGCCCGTCCGCGATGTGGTCGATGAACTGCCGCAGCAGCGCGATGTTCCCCCAGATGGTGGCGGTCCGCCGGTCGCCGGCGGTCAGCCCGAATCCGCGCAGGTCGACTGCCATGGCCCGCCGCCCGGCGGCCAGCTGCGGTCCGACCAGCGCCCAGTTGAGATGCGAGCCGCCGAGCCCATGCACGAACACCAGGGGCGGTCCGGCCGCGGCACCGGCGTCGAACTCGACCCAGTGCATCCAGCCATCCAGGGCCGTGACGTAGCCGCGGGCACCCCACGGTTCAGCCAGCTGCCAGGGCGCCTTGACCGTGTCCGCCAGCACGCGCCCCTGGGTGGTCACCGGCTGCCCGGGTAGAGCGCGCGAAGCAGCGCAGGCGGGCGGAACGGCCGTCGCTCGCCCGGGGGCGAGGCAAGGCGATCGGCGATGAGCCACAGGGTCGCCGGGTCGACCCCGAAGCCGAGATGTCCGCAGCGAACCTCGACGTTCTCGTGCAGGGCGGTTTCCTGCTCGATGCAGGTCTGCCAGGAGACGATGCCGTCAAGTCTGGAGTACACCGCCGTGGATGGCACGTCGATCGGCCGGGCGAGCTGATCGCGCGTCGGGATCCGGTCGGCGGCGGCATGCAGGTAACTGCCGCGCTGATAGACACCATCCGCGTGGCTCTGGCGCGGGGCGGTCAGCGCGAACGGGCTGCCCAATGTGATCACCTGACGCGCGAGCTCGGGATGGTCACGGGCCAGCTCCCGCGCATAGATCCCGCCCAGGCTCCAGCCGATGATCGATACCGGACCGCCCGAGCTCGCGGCCAGGTCGGCGAGCTCCCTGGGCAGCTCGTTCAGCACGGTGCTCGTCGGGCCGACATTGCGCCCGAGCTGCCAGCCATGCACGTCGTACCCAAGCCAGCGTATGTACCGGCGCAACAGTCCTGTGCTCATGTCGGACGCGAGCAGCCCAGGCAGAACGAGCACCCCGTGGCGATCGCCACGGGGCGCGGAAGCCAGCCAGCCTGCCGCCACCGGCAGGGCGGCGAGGTCGAGTAGGCCGCGTGCCGGCTCGCTGAGGTAGAGCCGGGCAGGCGGGCCGGTGATGCGCTCCCCGGTCTCGCCGCTGCCGACCGTCGCGTCCGGCACGGATTGCGCCATTGACTGCACCCCCTGTCGCTCTATCGGCGGCCTAGGCATCGTGGTGACGGATCTTTAATGTATGTCTCACGGCGATTGCCGGAAAGGCCTGCCGCGCTGGCAAGGATCCGGCGCCGACGGCGCGCTCACGAAGGAGGGGCTGTGAGCTTCAACCTGGCAACCATCCTGACCGAGACGGCGGTGAGCTCACCCGGCGCAACCGCGTACACGTTCATGGGCGTTCCGGCCAGCTATGGTGATCTCGACGAGCAGTCCGGTCGGCTCGCGGCGGGGCTCGTGGAGAGCGGCCTGCGACCCGGCCAGGTGGTCGCCCTCCAGCTACCGAACCTGCCGCAGTTCCTGACCGCGTACTTCGGGGCGCTCAAGGCCGGGATGGTGGTGCTCCCGCTCAACCCGCTGCTGAAAGCGCCCGAGATCGAATACCACCTCGCCGACTCCTCCGCGGCCATCCTCATCGGGTTCGACAGCATTCACCAGGAGGCGGCCAAGGCCTGCGAGCAGCTCGGCGTCCCCTTGTACCTGGTCAGCTTCGGCCCTGGGGACCTGCCCGAGGGCGCCCGCGCGTTTGGTGACCTGATCAGTGCCGCCCCGCTCACCCAGCCGGGCGGCGACGTGCGGCCGGGGAACGCGGACGATACTGCCGTGCTGATCTACACAAGCGGAACGACCGGCAGGCCCAAGGGCGCCGAGCTTACGCACTTCGAGCTGTACATGAACTGCACCGTCTCCGGCCAGCTATTCGGGGCCCTGCCGGACGATGTCACGCTGGCCGTGCTGCCGTTCTTTCACGTGTTCGGGCTGTCGTCGGTCCTCAACGTCGCGGTCCGCTACGGTGGCGGGCTCTCGATCGTGCCGAGGTTCGAGCCACGTTCGGTCATGGATGCCCTGGAGCGGGACCGCTGCTCGGTCATCGCCGGTGTCCCGACCATGCTGCAGGCGCTGGCGCAGCAGGACAGCGCGGGCCGGGACCTGTCCCGCCTCCGGGTCGCGGTCTCGGGCGGGGCTTCGCTCCCCGAGGACGTCATGGCCAGGTTCGAGGAGAAGTTCGGCATCCGGGTCCTTGAGGGCTACGGCCTGTCCGAGACCGCGAGCACCACGTCGTTTAACCGCAGCGATGATCGCCGGGCGCTGTCGGTGGGCAAGCCGATCTGGGGGGTGCAGATGCGGGTCGCCGATCAGCGGGACGAGCCGCTGCCGCCCGGCAAGGACAACATCGGCGAGATCCTCATCCGCGGGCACAACGTCATGAAGGGATACCTGGGCAAGCCCGAGGCAACAGCGGCGGCGCTGAGTGGCGGCTGGCTGCACACCGGGGACCTTGGTTACCAGGACGAGGACGGCTTCTACTTCATCGTCGACCGGTCGAAGGACCTGGTCATCCGGGGCGGCTACAACGTCTACCCGCGCGAGATCGAAGAGGTGCTTTTCGCCCACTCCGGCATTGCCGAGGCCGCGGTGATCGGCAAGCCCGACGATCGTCTGGGCGAGGAGGTGGTGGCGGTCGTGGTCGTGCGGCCAGGCTTCGAGCTCAGCGCCCATGACGTCATCGCGTACTGCCGGGAGCAACTGGCGGCCTATAAGTACCCCCGTGAGGTTCGCTTCGTGGCCGAGCTGCCGAAAGGCCCGACGGGCAAGATCCTCAAAAACGTGCTGAGGGAAGGTTAGCGAGAGGCGACAACGCCGCTAGCTCCAGTCGGGATCCTTAGCCAGCTTCTCGGCGATCCGGTCGTGGAAGCTCTTACGTCGCAGCGCCGCCTCGATATCGGTCACGACCCGGCTGAGCGGGTAGGGGATCTCCTGCTCGATCTCGGCCACCGATGCCTCGGTGGCCCGCCACTCCGCGGCTAGCTTGCCGATGATCCTGCGCGCCTTGGCGGTCAGGGTGATCTTCTTGGTCCGCGCGTCGGCTCCCGCGGTGGTACGGACCAGGCCGGCCGCCCGCATGGCGGCGACCTTCTGACTCGTCCCCGAGTGCGTCCGCTGCACCGACTCGGCCAGCTCCCTGATCGTCATTGGGCCGCGCGCGTTCAGCCGCAGCAGTTCCATCACCATGCTCGGCTTGAGCCCGGTGATATCCGCCTCGGCGTAGATGCGGGCGATCTCGGCGTCCATCGCATCCAGCAGGAGCCGCAGCCGCCGCCAGAGGCTCTCGCTGGTCGGGTCGGTCGCGCTCTGCTGGGTCACGAGCCGATTGTAACAGGGTTTTATAAAAGCATTGTGACAGTACTTATACAAATACTGTTACACTCAGCTCGGGACGTCGGCTTCGGCCGACAGGCGAGAGGTGAGAAGACGTGGCCAGGGGAGCGCG
>JASHUE010000860.1:0-3179 GCA_030040195.1 Streptosporangiaceae bacterium
TTCCGCGAACCTGACCGCCGTCGCTACGTCGCCGGGCCCAGCGCAGCGCGCGATCACGGCCGGGTAAGCGTCGATCGCCCCGTTCCACACCGAGCGGGCCTGGTCGTAGTCACAGTCCGCAGCAGTGATCAGCCGGCCGCCAAACCTGGACCGCAACCGGTCCAGGTCGTATCGGGCTGCCGTGGCCTGGACGGCGGCGACGTGGCCCACTCGCGCGGCTGTGCTGTGCGCGGGGGCCTGGGAATGAGTTCCGTGACGTTGAAACGGTGCGACCATGGTTGTCTCCTTCCTATGTGCCCTGGCCGGGAAGCCCTGGCTGTCGACGGGTTCCACGCTGGCCGCCGGCTGGGTTGATGACCACACGGGCCGGCCCACGGGAAACCCACGGGATTAGGCTTGGGGCAGCGCCGTGACCGCGCCGAGCTGGGTGCGGATGTGGGCGGGCGGCGGGTGGTGTGAAGGGACGCGATGGGCCGTGGCCGAGCCGACGGCGCCGGGTTTCGGCGGGCTGTTGCGGCTGCTGCGGGCCGATGCCGGGCTGACCCAGGAGGAGCTGGCTGAGGCGGCACGGCTGGGCGCACGAACGGTGAGCGACCTGGAACGGGGGATTAGCCGGACCGCCCGCAAGGACACCGCGCTGCTGCTGGCCGATGCGCTGGGCCTGACTGGCCCGGTACGCGCGGTGTTCGTGGCGGCGGCCCAGGGGCGGGTCCAGGCCGCGGAGGTGCTGGCGGCCAAGTCGCACGCGCGCGGGGCATTCGCCGGGAACCTGCCGGTCCAGCTCAGCTCGTTCGTCGGCCGGGAACGCGAGCTCGCCGGGCTGGCCGCGGCGATGGCGCGGTCGCCGCTGGTGACGGTGACCGGGCCGGGCGGGGTCGGCAAGACGCGGCTGGCGCTGCATGCCGCGGCCGGCCAGCTGCCGTCCTTCGCTGATGGGGCGTGGCTGTGCGAGCTGCACCCGGCCTCGGACGCGGAGGCGGTGGCGCAGGCCGTCGCGGCCGCGCTGCGGGCGCGCCTGCGGCCGGGCTTTTCGGTGGCCGGCAGCGTGGTGGAGTTTTTGCGCACCAAAGGCGCGCTGCTACTGGTGCTGGACAACTGCGAGCACCTGGCGGACGCGGCGGCGGCGCTGGCGGCGGACATTCTCCGCGGTTGCCGGGGGGTGCGCGTGCTGGCCACCAGCCGACAGGCGCTGGGCGTGGGCGGGGAGCAGGTGTTCGCACTGCGGCCGCTGTCGCTGCCGGCGCCGGACGCAGGCCTGGCGGCCGCCGGAGCCAGCGATGCGGTTGTATTGTTCGCGCAGCGTGCCGCGGCCGCGCGCGGTGACTTTTCCCTCAGCTCGGCGAACGTGGCCGCCGTCGGGGAGATCTGCCGACGGCTGGACGGGATCCCGCTGGCGATCGAGCTGGCTGCCGCCCGGGTGGCAGCGCTGCGCCCGGCCGAGATCGCCGCCCTGCTGGATGAGCGGTTCCGGCTGCTGACCAGGGGCCGGGCCGATGCCGCCGGACGCCAGCAGACGCTGCAGGCCACCGTCGAGTGGTCCTATGTGCTGCTCGGCCAGGCCGAGCGGAACCTCTTCGACCGCCTGGGGGTATTCCCGGCCAGCTTCGACGCGGCCGCGGCCGCCGCCGTGGCTGGCGCGGCCGGGCTGCAGCGGTGGGACGTCCTGGACAGCCTGATCTCCCTGGTCGGCAAGTCCCTGGTCGCCGAGGAGGACGGGCCGGACCAGACCAGCCGGTACCGGCTGCTGGAGACGATGCGGGCCTACGCGCGGCAGCAGCTAGTCGCCGGCGAGTACGACCGGCTGCGGCGCGCGCACGCCGAGCACTACACGGCGTTCGCCGAACAGGCCGGGCCCGAGCTGGCCGGCCCGGCGCAACTGGAGTGGCAGCACCGCATCGAGGCCGAGCGTGATAACCTGCAGGCCGCTGTCACCTGGGCCCTGGCCACCGGCGGCCAGGGGCGCCAGCTCGCTTTCCGGATCGTGGCCGCCCTGGTGTTTCTGGCCGTCACATCGCCCAGCGCCATCGGCGGCTGGGCCGAAGCCTGCGCCGCCCAGATCGGCGCGTGCCCGCCCGAGTTGCGGGGAATGGTCATCGCCGCGGCGGCAGCGAGCGCGTTCTCCGCCGGCGACCTTCCGCTTGCGCAACGGCGGGCCGAGGATGCGCTGGGAGACCTGGCAGCCGCCGATCCGATCAGCCTCGGGCTGCTGCGGATTGGGCTCGCCTTGCTCTGCACGTTTACCGGGCAGCCGGAACGCGCGGTCAGCATCGCCCGGGAAGGCCGCCGGGAGGCCGCGGAACAGGGCATTGAGTTCCTCACCGGATACCTGCTCGCCCTGGAGGCGAGGGCCTGGACCGCCGCCGGAGACTACGCCGCGGCGCGGCGGCCCGCGATGGAGGCGGTCGAGGTGGCCGGCAGGGTCCAGAACCCGGGGCTGTCGGCGTGGGCCTTCTGTGCGGCCGCAGCCGCGATCTGGCCCCGCGACCCGCAGACCGCGCTGAGGCTCATCGAGGACAGCCTGGCCCTGACCCGCGCCGGAGCCTCCGAGATCTTCCTGGGCATGGCGCTGACGTGGGCTGGCATCATCCGGGCCCAGACCGGCGACCTGCCCGGAGCGCTGGCCGCGCTGCAGGAAGTGGTGGCGGAGCGACACGCCGAGGGCAACCGGACGTTTCTTGGCGTTACGCTCCAGCTCACCGCCGTCGTTCTGGCCCGGCTCGGCGAAGCCGAACCAGCGGCGGTGCTGGCCGGAGCCTTATCGGCGCGCTTCCCGCCGGGCATATCAGCCCTTCACGAAGACGAGCGGCTGGGGATCGGCGAAGCCCAGTCCCTCGCCCGCCGCGCGCTCGGCGAGGCCGCCTACAGCGCCGCGCTCACCCAGGGTGCCGCAATGGACGATGACCAGGTAGTCAAGTACGCACAGGGCGAGTGCCGGAGGCTCGCCAGCGTGCCCACTAAACCCGGCGCGCGGGCGGCGGAATCACCGCGAGGCCTCGCGCGGCCGACCCGCCGGGAATGACCGACCGCGCGACCAGGCAAGACGACGTGCCGCAGCGCAGTTAACGCCTACCTTTCACGACGACCACTCCAGCCGGCCCGTCGAGCGGCCGGCCCCAGACCCGCCGGCCAGCCACGCGGATGTCGTCATGCCAGAACCAGTGCCGCCGGCCAGCACTGGC
>JASHUE010000090.1:0-6340 GCA_030040195.1 Streptosporangiaceae bacterium
AGGTAGCCGTCGGGCTGCTGTGGACGGTCACCGCGCTGCTGGTCCTGCTCGGCGTCCTGCTCGGGTTCAGCGACGCCAAGCCCGCGCTGGTATTCGTGTTCGTGCTGGCCGTGTTCACCGGGTCGGCGGCCACGGCGGTGGCCAGGACCGGCGAGTCGCGCGCGACCAGGCTGGCCAGGGCATCGGTACGCTCCCGGTTGCATGCGGCGCTGCCGAAGTTCGCGCAACCGGCCGCGCGGGTCGCGGTGGCCGCGTCAAGCGTCACCCTCCCCGCGGTCGGCCCCCCGACCCGCTACACGGAACGGCACTCCCAGTTCCCGGTCATCGGCGGCCCGATCGGCCTGGTCCTGCTCGCGGGCAGCATCGCTGCGTCGGTCGTCATTGGCTACAGCGCGCAGGGACTCGCGATACCAGTCGCCACCTTCTCCGGGCTGTTCAGCCTGTTGATGCTGGTTGACCTGCCGAACGGCATCAAGATCACCCGCGGTCGGTTCACGGTCGGTGCACTGAGCGTGCCGCCTCGCACCCGCCTGTGGCGCCGGATCAGCGGACCGCTGGACGCAGTACGCGAGTGGGACGTGCTAACCCCGGCGCAAGTGCGCCAGCTGAACC
The DNA here is from genome assembly GCA_030040195.1 of Streptosporangiaceae bacterium. Taxonomy (GTDB): domain Bacteria; phylum Actinomycetota; class Actinomycetes; order Streptosporangiales; family Streptosporangiaceae; genus JAJYUU01. The sequence goes on from JASHUE010000090.1 coordinate 613, forward strand.
GGCTGCGACCGACCAAAGGGCGGTCAGGCGGGCAGGTGCAGTACCTGGGCGACCTGAGAATGCTCGGCCGGCGCGGCGTGCTGCGCCTGGTCACCGACCCAGCGTCCGTGCAAGCCCGCTTTCCTGAGAACCTGCTGCGCGGCTACGTGCTCATGCCGACCGCCCTGGCAGGCGGAGTCTGGGACGGCGTGATACTCATCTGCACGCGCCGCCCGCGAGCCCTGGCGGCCGCGCTGGAGCAGGCACTGCCAGGGCGCCGGGGAGCCAGCGAATACAGTGCCAGCGAAGACAGTGCCGGCTGAGGAGGGCCCTAGGGCATCCGCTCGTAGGCCGGCAGGGTCAGGAACTCGGCGTAATCGTCGGCCAGCGCGACGTCCTTGAACAGCGCGGTCGCCTCCTCGTACCTGGCCTCGTTGTAGCCGTCGCCGAGCTGCGCGCGAATCAGCGCGAGTTCCCCCGCGATGATCTCTTCGACCAGGCCGGCCGTCACCTCAGGCCCTTCGGCCAGCCGCACGTCGTTGTGCAGCCACTGCCAGACCTGAGAGCGCGAGATCTCGGCGGTCGCGGCGTCCTCCATCAGGTTGAAGATGGCCACGGCGCCGGTGCCGTCCAGCCAGCTGGCCAGGTACTGCAGGCCCACGCTGACGTTGTTGCGCAGGCCCGCTTCGGCGATCTTCCCCGGCGTGGCCTTGACGTTCAGCAACTGAGCCGCGGTCACGTGCACGTCGTCGCGCTGCCTGGCCAGCTGGTTGGGCGCGTCGCCGAGAACCCGGTCGAATACCTCACGGCAGATCGGCACGAGGTCAGGGTGCGCCACCCACGAGCCGTCGAATCCGTCGTTCGACTCGCGCATCTTATCCTCGCGAACCTTGGCCAGAGCTCGTTCCGTTACCTCGGGGTCGCGCCGGTTCGGGATGAATGCCGCCATCCCGCCCATCGCGTGCGCGCCTCTTGCGTGGCAGGTCTTGACGAGCAGTTCGGTGTAGGCGCGCATCATCGGCGCGGTCATCGTGACGTCGTTACGCTCGGGCAGGACAAATTCAGCGCCCCTGGTGCGGAACTTCTTGATGATCGAGAACAGGTAGTCCCACCGCCCCGCGTTCAGCCCGGCGCTGTGATCGCGCAGCTCGTAGAGGATTTCCTGCATTTCGAACGCGGCCGGGATGGTCTCGATCAGGACCGTCGCCCTGATCGTGCCCTGCGGGATGCCGAGCGCGTCCTGAGCCAGGACGAAGGCGTCGTTCCACAGCCTGGCCTCGAGGTGGCTCTCCAGCTTCGCCAGGTAGAAGTAAGGCCCCTTTCCCTTTTCCAGCTGACGTCCGGCGCAGTGGGTGAGATACAGCGCGAAGTCCACGAGGCTGCCCGAGGCGCGCTCGCCGTCGATGAGCAGGTGCTTTTCCGGCAAATGCCAGCCGCGCGGCCGGACCACGATCGTGGCCAGCTCGTCGTCGGGCAGGAGGCGGTACTCCTTACCCTCCTCGCTGGTGAAGTCGATCTTCCGGTCGAGCGCGTCCTTGAGGTTCAGCTGGCCGGTGATCATGTTGTCCCACAGCGGCGTGTTGGCATCTTCGAAATCGGCCAGCCACACCTTGGCGCCCGAGTTCAGCGCGTTGATCGTCATCTTCTTGTCCGTCGGCCCGGTGATCTCCACCCGCCGGTCGACCAGGCCGGGCGCGGGCGGCGCGACTCGCCAGGAGGTGTCGCTGCGGATCGCCTCGGTGCTGGTCAGGAAGTCGAGCATGGCCCCGGCGGACAGTTCCCTTTGTCGGTCGGCCCGAGCCGCCAGCAGGTCAAGGCGGCGGAGGCCGAGTTCGCGGTGCAGCACGCCGATCAGGTCAAGCGCCTCGGGGGTGAGGATTTCGTCGTACCGGCTGCCGGACGGGCCGGCTATCTCCACGCCACTCACGTTTTTACGCTCCCTTGTTGCCTGGCAGGCGTCGGCCGTTCGCTGTACCAGACCGTAACGCATCACCTACCGGCGCACAGCCCCGGCTCGGGCCACCACTCGGGCAGCAGGTACCAGGTGATTTGGGCGGGAACGAGGTGCGACTGGGGTGCTCGCGGCCCCAAGCCCCGGGGCGGTTCACGGCTTGTCCGCGGGGGCGGGCACAGGATCGGTCGCCCGCGTGTTATTCAGGTGAGGACGGATCTACTCCGTGGCACTATCGAGACCGGCTCCCGTTGCGAGGCGGGTGCTGGGGTATGTACTGATTTATTACGCTGACTTGTAACCGGCCAGAGGTGGCTAGCGCATATGACCGTTGTACCGAGCGACTCTCCCGACGGCGACGAGTTCTGGGAGACGGAGGAGCCCGGCGACGGCGAGCTTGACCTTGAGCAGCGCCATGCGCTGCGCCGCGTCGCCGGGCTCTCAACCGAGCTCCAGGACGTCAGCGAGGTCGAGTACCGGGCACTGCGGCTGGAGCGCGTCGTGCTCATGGGAGTGTGGACGGACGGCACGCTCGCGATGGCGGAGAACTCGCTGCGTGAGCTGTCGTTGCTCGCGGAGACCGCGGGATCCCAGGTTCTCGATGCCCTTGTCCAACGCCGCGGCCGGCCGGACGCCGCCACCTACGTGGGCGCCGGGAAGGCGCGGGAACTGGCCGAGATCGTGGCCGCGCACGGCGCGGACACGGTGATCTGCGACGGCGAGCTGACCCCCGGCCAGCTCCGCAGCCTGGAGGGCGCGGTCAAGGTCAAGGTCGTCGACCGGACCGCGCTGATCCTGGACATCTTCGCCCAGCACGCTCGCAGCAAGGAGGGCAAGGCCCAGGTTGAGCTGGCCCAGCTGCAGTACCTGCTGCCGAGGCTGCGCGGGTGGGGTGAGTCGCTGTCCAGGCAGGCGGGTGGCCGGGTCGGCGGCAGCGGCGGCATCGGCACCCGCGGGCCCGGCGAGACCAAGATCGAGACCGACCGGCGCCGGATCCGGGCCCGGATAGCAAAGCTGCGGCGCGAGATCGCCGACATGTCCGTCGGCCGTGAGGTCCAGCGCGGCCGGCGGCGCCAGCGCGCGGTTCCTTCGGTCGCGATCGCCGGCTACACCAACGCCGGCAAGTCCACGCTGCTGAACAAGCTGACCGGGGCCGACGTCCTGGTGGACAACTCGCTGTTCGCCACCCTCGACCCCGCGGTGCGGAAGGCCAGGACGCCGTCGGGCCTGCCATTCACGCTCACCGACACCGTCGGCTTCGTCCGGCACCTGCCGCACCAGCTCGTCGACGCGTTCCGGTCCACGCTTGAGGAGGTGGCCGACGCGGACCTCATCCTGCACGTGGTGGACGGCTCCGACGCCGACCCGCGCTCGCAGCTGGCTGCGGTCAGGGAGGTGCTGGCCGAGGTGGGCGCGGCGGACGTGCCGGAGCTCGTCGTGATCAACAAAGCGGATGCCGCGGACAGCATCGAGCTGAAAGGACTGCAGCTCGCCGAGCGGCAGTCGGTCATCGTGTCGGCGCGCACCGGGGATGGCCTCGGCGAGCTGATGGCTGAGCTCGAGCGGCTGCTGCCGCGCAGTCAGCGCGAGGTCACGGCGGTGATCCCGTATGACCGGGGTGATCTGGTCTCGCGCGCGCATGACGAGGGCGAGGTCCTGTCGGTCAGGCATGGCGGGACCGGCACGGAGCTGACCGCCAGGATCCCGCTGGGACTCGCGGCGGAGTTCGAGCAGTTCGCGGTATCCGCGGCGCAGCCGTAAGCCCGCTAATCGCTCATTCGGGTTGCTGCACGAGAAGACGCAATTGCGTGACGCTACTGCGCTGGCGTTTTCTGGCTGGTAACGAGCCTTTTGCAAACGATTTCCTCAGCCCCGGGGGAAAGACGGCGGGAAGCCCGCCCTGAGGGGAGCAGCGCGCCGAGTCTGGCCAGGCTAAGGACACGATCGCCGGCCTGGCGGCCCAGCCGCCGCGGCCGGGTGAGCCGGCCCGGGTGATGTCAGGTCACTTGTGTTCGGCTACTATGCGTGGCCGACGGCAATTGCAGGTGGGCAAGTCCTTGCCTTATACGGCCCTTTACAGGGATCCACTTGCGCAATACCGTGACTCAACCGATATGTTGGTGACAGCGTTGCCACCGATCCAAAACGCGGTGGATGGCGCTACGGCATTTCTGGCATTAAGCCCCGACCTTCCCGCATTTCTGGCGTTCGGTAGGAGAGGCCCCATGGTGGCTCGAGGTCCCGCTGGCGCCGGCCTGCGCCCTGGCGGTGCCTCGTGACCATCCGGCTGATGACCAATATCGGACGGTTGTGGACCGGCTCCGAGGTGTGGAGCAATGCCGCCATCGTCACGCAGGACGACCGCATTGCCTGGATCGGCCCCGCCTCCGAACTGCCGGCCAGCGTACCCGGCGTCATCGGGGACATTGTCGATGTCGACCACGTGGAGAACCTTGGCGGCGCCCTGGTAACGCCCGGCCTGATCGACGCCCACACCCACCCTGTCTACGCGGGCAACCGCTGGGCCGAGCTCGCGATGCGCTCCGGCGGCTCGTCGCAGTCGGAGATCGTCGCCGCCGGCGGCGGAGTCGCCTCGACCGTCACCATCACCAGGGGCACCGATCCGTGGACGCTGTGCAGCGGCGTGCGCGAGCGGCTGCGCTCCTGGCTGCGCACGGGCACGACCACGGTCGAGGCGAAGACCGGCTATCACCTCACCAGGGACGGTGAGCTCGCCGACGTGCGGTTGCTCAGGTCGCTGGAGGACGAGCCGGGCATGCCCAGGGTCCACGTGACGTTCCTGGCCGCCAACGCGCTGCCGCCCGAGTTCTTCGGCAGGCGGACCGACTACGTCGACGCGGTCGCAAGCTGGTGCGCGGACGCGGCCGCCGCCGGAGCCGATAGCATCGACGCGCACTGCGGCGACGGCCGGTTCTCGGCCCGCGAGGCGGGCTGGATCCTCGGCCAGGGCCGGTCCGCAGGGCTGCTGCCGCGTCTGCACGCCAGCGGAGGCGAGCGCACCGGAGCGGCCAGGCTGGCTGCCGAGCTGCGCTGCGCCTCGGCAGACATCCTGCTGGACGCGAACGATGACGATGTGGCGGCGCTCGCGAACTCGGGCGTTGCCGCCGTCGTCTGCCCGATCCAGGCGGCCGATGGCAGGCGGCCGCCGCCGGTCAGGACCCTGCTGGACAAGGGCGTCCCGGTAGCGCTCGGATCCGGGCACGCACCAGGGGCGAACGGCATCACCTCCATGCCCCTGGTCATCAGCCTGGCGATCGCGAACTTCGGGATGAGCGTCACTGAGGCGCTGCGGGCCGCGACGGTGGGCGCAGCCCGGGCGCTGCGCGCGCCGGATCGCGGGACGATGTCCCGGGGACGGCTCGCCGACATCGTGGCCTGGGATGCCGACCACGAAGGTGCCTTCGGCTGGTCCTACGGCGTGAAGCCGATCCGGATCTGGCGGGGCGGCGAGCCCGTTTCGGAATGAGGCGCTGCGCAATGACACAAGGCGCCGTGAGCACGCCCGGATTTACGTCGCCGGCGGACCGGGCGCCTCGACCAGCCGCTCCTCAGTAGGAGCCTTCGTCGTCGAGCAGCCTTGAGGTAAAGGCTGGCTCGGCCTGGGCGCTGCCTTGACTGGCCACGCCGGAGTGGTCGGGATCGTGCGGCGAGGCATCGGCTTCGGCGGCAGTGTCCCTGCGACGCCCGACCGCGCCTTCCACCCCGATCACCAGCCAGACGGCAATGTACGCGTAGAGCACGAGCTGGGCGAAGATCGTCGTCCGGTTCACGCTGTTC
>JASHUE010000861.1:0-4861 GCA_030040195.1 Streptosporangiaceae bacterium
GCCGACTGCCCCGTCTCGGTCTTCGCAGTCCTGGACCTGGAGGTGCGCCGCCTGCTGCCGGTTCCGGACTGGGTATCGCCCGGCCGTTGCGCGCCTTCGTCGCCGCCGGTGCGCACATCCCTCGCAGGGCTCTGGGCCGATTCGGCCGTACTGTCGGCAGCGCTCGCCGCAGGCTGCGGGCCGTCCGGGCCAGCCTGCCTACCGCCACCGCCGGCCCGCGCTGGGTCTGGATCGGCGGCCGGAGGCCCAGCTGGACGCGTTACCGCGCGGCGGGCCCGGCGCAGCAACCCGCGTCCAGAGCCCTCATTCTGGGCAGTTGCCTCATTCCGGCCATCAGCTGACTCGCTGTTCTCTCGCTCGCTCTCGAGCATTCGGGCGTCTCCCGTCAGGCTCCCGGGCGCAGTTGGCCTCGTCGGGCCGCTCCGCGCCGCGCGGGAGCTGTTCATACGCGCTGTCTGGAGCGGCATACGCCGAGGTGGCGTCCTCCGCATCCAGGCACGTTGCCGTTACCTGTCTCTGCGCAGCGTCCCGCCAGCCAGGCCGGGACACCGCAGCCGCAGGGCCCGCCGGCGCCGATGACCCAGACTGTCCGGCCATGTCGGCCGTAACGCCCGGGCCAGGCGCGCTGGCGTCTGCGGCGGCAGCATCACCGCCAAGTGGCCCTTGAGCCAGGCGCGTCGCCTCCGGTGGCGACGACGGCTCGAGAGCCGACAAGTGGCGGAGAGCTGCCAGGATGTCGTCGGGTCGCACGGCAGGTGTCAAGTGCCGAACAACCATTCGAAGTATCGCACATCCCGTGGACTCACCGGCGTCGGCGCGCTGGTCAACTTCCAGCGCCACGACTCCGGCCCTGGTGTCCAGCCGCCGGATTCCGCTGCTGGTGCGGCGTTCTACCTCCACATGCTCGGAGGCGAGGAACGCCCGCACCGCGAGTGCGGCATCCCGGGGCTGCACGCCTGGCAGTACAACCTGCCAAACCGAGGCCTCAAGCTGCGGCGCCGCGGGGGCGACAGCCAGGTCAGCAGCCTCGATCACGTCAATTCCGTCCGGTAGCGATGCGTTGAGCCGTGCCCTGACATCGTCCGGGTCCACGCTCTCGGTGAGCGCGATCTCCAGGTACTCGGCCTCGCTGGCCGCACCAGTCGGCGCGCCGCCGGAATAGGAGATCTTCGGATGCGGCGAGAAGCCGGCTGAGAACGCCACTGGCAGGCCAGCCCGCCGTACTCCCCGCTCCACTGCACGCGCGATGTCCCTATGGCTCGCGAAACGCATCCTGCCGCGTTTAGCGTACCTGATGACCAGGCGTTGCACCGCCGTCGGCGGCGGCGGCGCGGCTGGCAGCTGGCGGGACGTCACTGGCGCCTGCCCGCGTTGCCAGCGTCCTCCATCGAGCCGGTCCTGCTGGCGGCGACGGTCAGCGGCAGCAGCCGCCTCCCGGTCGGGCCGATCTGGGTCTCGGTCTCCATGGCGGGGCAGACCCCGCACTCGAAGCACGGCGTCCACCGGCAATCCTCGACCTCGGCCCCGCCGTCGGGGTCTATGGCGGCCAGCCAGTCCTGCCACAGCCAGTCCCGCTCCAGGCCGGCATCCAGGTGATCCCAGGGCAGCACCTCGCCGTACGGCCGCTCCCTCGTGGTGTACCAGCCGAGGTCCACGCCATCGTCAGCAAGAGCCGCGGCCGCGCAGCGCTCCCAGCGCTCATAGGAGAAGCTCTCACTCCAGCCGTCGAAGCGGGCACCTTCGAGCCAGGCCGCGCGGATTACCTTGGCCACCCGCCGGTCGCCCCTGGACAGCAGGCCTTCGACAATCGACGGCCTGCCATCGTGGTAGCGGAAGCCGATGGCCTTGGCGTAGTTGCGGTTCGACCGCATGGCCGCGCCGAGTGCGCGCAGGCGGGCGTCCACCGTCTCGTGGTCGCACTGTCCCGCCCACTGGAAGGGCGTGTGCGGCTTGGGCACGAAACCGCCGATCGACACAGTACAGCGGATGTCCCGCCTGCCGGTTGCCGCCCGCCCCGCCTCGATGACCCGCTGCGCGAGGCGGGCTATCGCGAGGACGTCGTCGTCGGTCTCAGTCGGCAGGCCGCACATGAAGTAGAGCTTCACCTGCCGCCAGCCACTTGAATATGCCGTGGTCACGGTCTTGATCAGGTCGTCTTCGGTGACCATTTTGTTGATCACCTTGCGGATCCGGTCGGTGCCGCCCTCGGGGGCGAACGTCAGGCCGGAGCGCCTGCCGTTGCGGCTGAGTTCGTCCGCCAGCGTCACGTTGAACGCGTCCACCCTGGTCGACGGCAGTGAGAGCCCGGTGTTGGTGCCCTCGTACCGGTCGGCAAGATCCACGGCGATCTCGTTGATCTCGCTGTGGTCGGCGCTGGACAGCGACAGCAACCCGACCTCGGTAAAGCCGCTCGCGGCCAGCCCGGCCTGGACCATCGACCCGATGGTCGTGATCGACCGCTCCCGGACCGGTCGGGTGATCATGCCGGCCTGGCAGAACCGGCAGCCCCTGGTGCAGCCGCGGAAGATCTCCACGCTGAACCGCTCGTGCACCGTCTCGGCGACTGGCACAAGCGGCTTGGCCGGATATTGCCAGGAGTCCAGGTCCATCACCGTGTGCTTGGCCACGGATCGCGGCACGCCTGGCCGGTTAGGCGCCACCCGGCTGATCGCGCCATCGGCGCCGTAGGACACGTCGTAAAACCGTGGTACGTAGACGCCACCCGACGTCGCGAGCCGCAGCAGCAGCCCGTCGCGGCCGCCCGGCCGTCCCGCGCGCTTCCAGGCCCGGATCAGGTCGGTGATGGCGAGCACGGCCTGCTCGCCGTCGCCCAGAACCGCGCCGTCGAGGAATTCCGCGATCGGCTCAGGATTGAAGGCCGCGTGGCCACCGGCCAGCACCACCGGGTCGTCGCCTCCCCGGTCCGCGGCCGACAGCGGTATGCCCGCCAGGTCGAGCGCGGTCAGCAGGTTGGTGTACCCGAGTTCGGTAGCGAAGCTGACTCCGAGCACGTCAAATGCCCGCACCGGCCGGTGGGAGTCCACCGTGAACTGGGGCACCTCATGCTCGCGCATCAGCGCCTCGAGATCCTGCCAGACGCTGTAGGTCCGCTCGGCGAGCACTCCCTCCTGCTCGTTCAGGACCTCGTAGAGGATCTGAATGCCCTGATTTGGCAGGCCTACCTCGTAGGCATCCGGGTACATGAGAGCCCAGCGAACCTCTGTCAAGTCCCAGTCCTTGACGACAGAGTTCAGCTCGCCGCCGACGTACTGCACCGGCTTTCTCACCAGCGGGAGCAGCGGCTCAAGCAGGGGGTATACCGACTGCACGGGCACCGTTACAGAGTACCGACGACCGGAAGCTGACGTGCTTGCTGGTCCAGCCGGACCAGACGGCAGGCCCCGCCTAGGTGAAGACGGTCCGGTGGCGGTAGACGGTCTGCAAGATACCAATCGCGATCATGTCAGCGAACATGGCTGACCCGCCGTAGGACACGAACGGCAGCGGCAGGCCGGTCACCGGCATGATGCCGACGGTCATGCCGATGTTGATGAAGGACTGCACGCCGAACCAGATCGCGATGCCGGCCGCGACGAGAGTACCGAACTGGTCGTCGGCCTTGTAGGCGATCCGCAGCGTGCGGAACAGCAGGATGCCCAGCAGCGCGAGCAGCAGCAGCGATCCGACGAACCCCAGTTCTTCACCGGAGACGGTGAAGATGAAGTCGGTCTGCTGCTCGGGGACGAAGCCGCCCGCGATCAGCTGGCCGTGGAACAGGCCCTGGCCGTGCATGCCGCCTGACCCGATCGCGATCGCGGCCTGGTGAGCGCTGTAACCGGTACCGCGCGGGTCGGCGTTCGGGTTGAGAAACGAGGTCAGGCGCGAGGACTGATAGCTCTTGAGCAGGTGCAGCTTGAAGATCACGACAAGACCGGCAACTCCGGCGACCGCCATCCCGGCCAGCCAGCGTATCCGGATTCCAGACAAGGCGATCATCCCGATGAGCAGCGCCACCATCAGCATCGTCACGCCGAGGTCGGGCTCGGCGATGACCAGCAGCAGCGGGATGGCGACGATGCCGATCGTCAGGGCCACGGCCCGCACTCGCGGCCGGGTCTGGCCGCCTGGCAGCTCGCCGAGGATCATCGCGCTGATGAGGATGATCGACAGCTTCGCGTACTCCGACGGCTCGATCTGGAAGCCGGCGGGCAGGTCGATCCACGACCTCGCGCCGTTCACGACGGTGCCAAACGGGAGCACGTACAGGAGACCCAGGCAGGAGACGACCATCACGACCGGGGCGAGCATCCGGATCTGGCGATAGTCGAGCAGGCTCACCCCGGCCATCAGGACGAGCCCGATTGCGATGTTCAGCAGTTCCTTCGCCAGGTACTGATGCGGGTCAGCACCCTGTGCCTTCAGTGTCGGCTCGGTCGCCGCGTACACGAGCAGGGTGCCGAGCAGGCTCAGCGCCAGCACGACCGCCAGCAGCACCCAGTCAAGCCGCCGCAGCGGTGACGCGTGCCCGAAGAATTCCCGCAGCAGCCGGGACGGCAGGCGGCGCCGGCGCCCGCCCCCGGCGCCGAAGCCAATACCGGCCCGGCGCGAGGTGCCATCGAGCCGTACCGGCGCGAGTCCGCGATAGGCGCCCCTATCCCGGTAGGAGGACTGGCCCAGCGGGCTGCCCCTGGTCCTGGTCCTGGTCGTGCTCCCTGATCTCCACGTCATAGCCGCGCCTAGCCGGTCTTCGCCTTGGTCCTGGCCGCCGTCGTCCCTTGACCGGATTCGACCATCTGACCCGCGGTGTTCATGTGGGGCAATGCCGACAGGCCGTCAGGCAGGGCGGCCTTCTGCCCTTCCA
>JASHUE010000862.1:0-6125 GCA_030040195.1 Streptosporangiaceae bacterium
AGACCGGGGCCACGACTGGACCGCGTGGCTCGGGGCACTGGATGACTGGGACTTGACCTGCGAATGACCGACTCGCCTTTGGCGGGAGACCCGCGAGCATGACCGAAAGACAGGACCTGGCCGCCGTGCCGGCGCCGTGGAGCGGCGTCGGCGGGCCAGTCCCGGCTGCGCCGGAGCCCTCGGGAGCCGGACCCGGCGGAGGAAGCAGTGGCCGTACCGCCGAGCGGGACGTGCAGCCTCCCGATGAGGCGCGCCCGGCCGCGACCTGGGCCAGCCCGGCTAATACCACGGCAGGGCAAGCGCACAGTGGTCAGATCGGGCCCGATGATGACGAGGAACCCTACGCGAGAGTAGATGCCCGCAAACTCGAGGCGGCCCTGCTCGGCCTGCGCAAGCCCGTCGTCTCGGTGCCGCTGCCGCTCGAGGCCCCGGACATCGAGGCGGCCAGGGCGGAGCGGCTCAAGCTACTCAGCCAGATCGATGACTACCTGCTGCCGAGGCTCCGCCAGTCCGGAGCGCCGATCCTGGTGGCCCTGGTGGGCTCGACTGGCGCGGGCAAGTCGACGCTGCTCAACAGCCTCTGCGGGCGGCAAGTCAGCGCGACCGGCATCCGCCGTCCGACGACGAACAGCCCTGTCCTGGCCTGTCATCCGAACGACATGCGGTGGTTCGCGGAGAATGTCTTCCTTCCCACGCTGCCCAGGGTCCGCCAGCAGGGGCTGGCGATGCCAGGCCGGGACGGACTGCTCGTGCTGGCGGCGGCCGACGGAATGCCAGAGGGCGTTGCCGTGCTTGACACGCCCGACATCGACTCCGTCGTCAAGGCCCACCGGGATTTCGCCCACCAGTTCCTGGATGCCTCCGACCTGTGGCTGTTTGTCACGACAGCCCGCCGGTATGCCGACGCGGCCGTCTGGGAGATGCTCAAGGACGCCAGGAATCGGGGTGCCGCGCTGGCGATCGCGCTGTCGCGGGTGCCTTCTTCGGCTGCCGCAGAACTGGCCGCGCACTTCGACGCGATGCTGGACGCGAACGGCCTGCGTGAAGTACGTCGGTTCATCATCCCGGAGACCGTCGTAACCGAAGCTCAGCTGCCAGGCGAGATCGCCACGCCCATCAAGGAATACCTGGCCGATACCGCACGGCGCGATGACCGGCGGGTTGCCGTTCTCACCCAGACCATGTCCGGTGTGCTCGATACCTTCCGCGACCGGGTGCCGACGCTCGCTGATCACGCGGCCGCGCAGCTGGCGGTCAGCCGGGATCTGCAGACGGCGGCAGCCACCGCCTACTCGGCGGCGCTGGTCGAGTTCGACCAGGCAACCAGGAACGGATCGCTCCTGCACGGGGAGGTAATGGCCCGCTGGCAGGACTTCGCTGGCACGGGCGACCTGCTCAAGGCGCTTCAGGTCCGGCGCGCTCGCGGACCGGCGGGCAAGGGCAGGAAGCAACGACCGCCGGCCAGGGCGGCCGCCCTCCGGGCCGCACTGGACGAGAGCCTGGAGTCGCTCATCGCGGCGATGGCCGACCGGGCAGCCGAAGGCGCAGTCGCCGCGTGGCGGGAGAACCCCGCGGGCGCGGCGCTGATGGGCGCGAAGCCGATGGCCGGCCCGGCCGAGGCCGGCGCGGCCGGAGAGACCGACTACGTCGCTTCGGCCCTCGCCGACCTGGGCATCCTGGATGTATCTGCCGCCGCCGAGCATCCGGGCCCGGCCGTGCTCAGCCGACCCTCGGCCGACCTTGCTGTGCGGGCCGAACGCGCGGTCAGCACCTGGCAGGATCACCTGCTGCAGCTGGTCCGGGCCGAGAACGTCACCAAGCGGTCGATCGCCAGGGTGGTCTCGTTCGACGAGTCGTCACTCGCGCTCGTGCTGGCCGTCGGCGTGCTCGGATACGGTGCTTCGGACGCCACGGCGGCAGAGGAAGCGAGCGGGGTGCCGCAGCGGCTGCTCACCTCCTTGTTCGGGGCCGGGCTGATGCGCGACATCGGGGTGCGAGTCCGGCAGGACCTGCACGACCGGGTCAGCCTGCTGTTCGAGGAGGAGTCCCGGCGGTTCGCTGACCTCATCGACCAGGCCGGAAGGCTGGACGACACGATCGCCACCGAGCTGCTGCAGGCCGGGTTCACGCTGGAGGACGCGCGATGATCGGCAGTTCCACCGCGCAGGCTCAGCTGCTTGCCGACCGGGCCGGGTTGTCGGCCCGGCTGGCCGCCCTGGCCGGGCTCGTCCAGATCGGGTCCGCGCGACGGGGCACCGACGGCTTCAGTGACGACTTGCTCACCGAGGCGAATGACCTGCTCATCAGGGCTGGCCAGCGGCTCATGCTCTCCGCTGACCATACGGTCGTAGCGCTGGCCGGCGGGACGGGCAGCGGCAAGTCGTCGCTGTTCAACCGGCTCGCCGGGGCCGACTTCTCCACCGTTGGCGTGACCCGCCCGGTGACCAGCGAGGTACACGCCTGCGTCTGGGGCGTGTCCGGGTCCGGTCCGCTGCTCGAGTGGCTCGGAGTCCCGCGGCGGTACCGGTACGCGCGGTCGAGCGCGCTCGACAGCGGCGAGCAGTCACTGAGCGGGCTGGTCCTGCTTGACATGCCCGACCATGACTCAGTGATGGGCCACTCGACCGATGTGGTGGACAGGCTGGTCGGACTGTCAGACCTGATGATCTGGGTGCTTGACCCGCAGAAGTACGCCGACGGCGCCGTGCACCGCCGGTTCCTGGTGCCGCTGGCCGGCCACTCCGAGGTGGTTGCGGTCGTGCTCAACCAGGCTGACCTCCTGACCGCCGCGCAGACCGAGGACTGCGTGCTGGACCTGCGGCGGCTGCTTGACTCTGAGAACCTGCACGACGTCCAGATCCTGGTCACCTCGGCCGCTACTGGCGCGGGCATCGAGGAACTGCGCAAGTTGCTGATCGATGCGGTTTCGGCCCGCCGGGCGTCGGCCGCCCGGATTTCGGCTGACGTGGACAAGATCATCGTGCAGTTCGCGCCGTACGGCGAGCTGCCCGATGGGGGAGAAGATGTGCGGCTGCCCGCCGGGACGGCGGGCTCGCTGGCGGCCAAGTTCGCCGGCGCTGCCGGCGTGGAGGCCATTGGCGACTCGCTGCGCAGCGCGAGAGAACTGCGCGCGATGGACTACATCGGCTGGCCGATCAGCTGGCTGGGCGAACGGCTGCGCACCCGCGACCCGGTCAGGAAGATCAGGCTCGGCCGGCTGTGGCAAGAACTGCGCGAGATCAGTACCGGGCCGACCGGCGCGCAGCAGGCCGAGATCGATCTGGCGCTGACCCAGCTTGCCGACGAGGTGACGCCGCCGCTCCCGCTGCCCTGGTCGCGGACCGTGCGAGCGGCCATCCGATCGCACGCGGACGCGATCCCGGCGGCGCTCGGCACCGAGATCGCCGCGGCGCTGCCGGCCGAGCGAAGCGCTGAGCGCTGGTGGCGGCTGGCTGGCGTCGGGCAGGGACTGCTGCTCGGCTGCGCCCTCGTCGGGCTGGCGTGGTTCGGCACGCTCCTGGCGGTTGGCGCGTTCCACGCCGGCAGCGGGCTGCCGCGACTATTCAGTGCCGTAGTTCTGCTGCCGATCGCCGCGCTGCTCGTGTTCGTGTCCCTGCTGGCCGGGTGGGTCGTGGCCCTGCGCTCCTGCGAGGCGGTCAGTGCCGCGGCGGTCAGGGAAACCAAGCTGCTCGACAGCGACATCAGGCGCCGGATGACGGGCGTCGCCCATGATCAGGTGATTGCTCCGGCCAATCTGGAGCTGTCTGAGCTGGAACGCTACCGCGACGAGCTGGAGCTGGCTCGCGGGCACGGTCGAGCCGAGGTGGCAGCGCCCTCGTTCTCTGCCTGACAGAGGCGGAACACCCCGCCTGGGTTTATCCAGACACCGGTTGGCCGGAGCGCCACTCTTCATCGGTTCGGTCCACGATATATACCGCTATGCCCGGTTCCGAGAGTCGATCAAGAGCGGGGTGGCGCGATGGTCAGCGCGCCGCGGGCGAATAGTGACAGGGCCCGCCGACGGCAGGCATTCGTGATCCACAGGTCGGCGATCTCGAGACCGGATACCCACAGCGGCAATCGCGCTGGCGTCGTCGGCGCCGCCCTGGGCTGATGCTGGCTGGGCAGGCGGCGCAGAACCGCCGCGGGCATCGAGGCGGGTCATGAGCGACCCGGTCGTCGGGCTGCAAGACCAGTGAGGAGATTGGCCGATGGTGAACGAATCGAACTTCTGTGTGGCGGGATATGTCGCCACCGTTCCGGTTCCCGGGCTGACGCTGTCGGGGGTGCCGACGCTGCAGATGCGAGTGGCCTGGACACCCAGGAAGCGTGACCGGGGTACCGGCGACTGGGCCGACGAGCCCGCGTGCTTCGCTACGGTGAAGTGCTATCGCAAGCTGGCCGAGAACGCCTTCATGAGCGTCCACAAGGGTGAGCCGGTCCTGGTCAGCGGGTCGCTCAGGATCCGCGAGTACGACGCGAAGGACGGCAGCCGCCGGACAAGTGTCGACGTCACGGCTACTTCGATCGGACACGACCTGTCCCGTGGCGTCGCCACGTTCAGGCGCCTTCCCAAGGCCGCCGACCCGGTGCCCATGGAGAACGCCGATGATCATCCCGAGTGGGCCAAGTCCGCGATCGCCAGGGTGACGGGCAACGCTCAGGACGAAGTCGCCGCACCCGATGAGGCGAGCGGCGAACTGGCCGAGGAGACGGCGAGCGAGCCGGTTGCCGCACCATTCTGAGCAGTAACTGAGGCTCCCGGCGACCTGGCGGCCCCGGGCACTAGGCGATGCCGGGCACGGACGGGGCGGGCAGCCGGCGACCAGGCCTGACGAGTGGTCTGTTGGCCGGGCTGCGGGTTCAAAGTCGTGCCCGGCTAGCCCTACCCTTGAAGACATGCCGGAGTTCATCTACCAGATGAGCCGTGTCCGCAAGGCGCACGGCGACAAGGTCGTTCTCGACGACGTGACGCTGGCGTTCCTGCCGGGCGCCAAGATCGGCGTGCTCGGGCCCAACGGCACGGGTAAGTCGACGTTGCTGCGGATGATGGCCGGCGTAGAGCAGCCTTCCAACGGCGATGCGCGGCTGATGCCAGGGTTCACGGTGGGGATCTTGGATCAGGAGCCCGTGCTCGATGAGTCCAAGACCGTGCTGGGCAACGTCGAGGAAGGCGTAGCCGAGACCAAGGCCCTGCTGGAGCGGTACAACCAGATCGCGGAGCAGATGGCCACCGACTACTCCGACGAGTTGCTGACCGAGATGGGCGTGCTGCAGGAGCAGCTTGACCATCTCGATGCCTGGGACCTGGAGAGCCAGCTCGAGCAGGCGATGGACGCGCTGCGGTGCCCGCCGCCGGACGCAGACGTGAGCGTGCTCTCTGGCGGTGAGCGGCGCCGGGTGGCCCTGTGCCGGCTGTTGCTGTCGCAGCCGGATCTGCTGCTGCTGGACGAGCCAACCAACCATCTGGACGCGGAAAGCGTGCAGTGGCTGGAGCAGCACCTGGAGAAGTACGCCGGGACTGTGGTGGCCGTCACCCACGACCGGTACTTCCTGGACAACGTCGCGGGCTGGATCCTGGAGCTGGACCGGGGCCGCGCATACCCGTACGAGGGCAATTACTCGACCTACCTGGAGACCAAGGCCGCCCGGCTCAAGGTCGAGGGGGCCAAGGACGCCAAGCGGCGCAAGCTGCTGGAGGACGAGCTGGAATGGGTCCGGTCCAGCCCGCGGGCGCGGCAGGCCAAGAGCCGCGCGCGCCTGCAGCGGTATGACGAGATGGCGGCCGAGGCTGACCGGAACCGCAAGCTCGACTTCGAGGAGATCCAGATCCCGCCGGGCCCGCGGCTGGGAACCAAGGTGGTCGAGGTCGCGGGCCTGACCAAGGGATTTGACGACCGGACGCTGATCGAGGACCTGAGCTTCAGCCTGCCGCAGGGTGGCATCGTGGGCGTGATCGGTCCGAACGGGGTGGGCAAGACCACGCTGTTCAAGATGATCATCGGCGAGGAGCAGCCGGACTCGGGCACGATCGTGGTCGGGGACACGGTCGACGTTGCCTACGTCGACCAGGAACGTGCCCGGATCGATCCGAACAAGAACGTCTGGGAAGTCATCTCAGACGG